>JAQCTH010000025.1 GCA_027686065.1 Clostridiaceae bacterium AF10-41 | reverse complement strand
TCTATTAACTATTAATTTCATAAGACTATAATTATGTAGATTATTAATTGAAACATATATATATATTATTTTATCATTTATATTTATATTATTCTACTTATATAAATATCTAACTTATCATCTATTTTATATATTTATACTTATTTACGAGTATATTGTTTTAGATATAAAATAAATTTATTTGACATTAGAAATCATTGGTGATATTCTGTAATTGATAATGATTATCAAGGAGAGATAAATATGATAAAATATAAATTGAAAATTATAGATATTATTAATGAAGCAAAAGGAACAAAAACATACTATTTTGAAAAACCAAAAGATTTAACGTGGGAGGCTGGATCTCATACCCATATAGGAATTATTGGATTTGATGAAGGTGAAAAGCCTAATAAAAGTTTAGTTAGGCATATGTCTATAATGACTTTGCCAACTGAAAACAAAGTTGGTTTCACAACAAGAATACCTAACAGGTTGTCAGAATTTAAAAGCAAACTATCTAATCTAAATGTTGATGATGAAATTGTAATGTTTAAATTAGGCTCAAAATTAGCTTTAAGACGCTGCAACAGACCTATTATTCTACTATCAATGGGAGTAGGAATAGCTGCAATGAGACCAATTATTCTTAATTTTATAAAAAACAAATCTAATATTCCTTATTTAGTTAATGTGAACGTAGATTCATCAAATGATTTTATTTTTAAGGATGAACTTGATAACCTTTCAGATGAAACTTATAAAAATTATTGGTTAAATTCTAGGAAGGTCTTTTATACAGAATTGGAGCAATTAACCCAAATAGACAATCCTATTTATTATATAGTTGGAAGTTATGAATTTATTAAGGAGACTATACAAAATCTAAAATCTAAGAATGTGAATATCTCTGATATTGTCATAGATCAAAAAGATGAAGTTTTAAATCAACTTTTTGGAGCTTAAAGTTGATTATTTTTTATTATTAGGCTATTTTTTAAAATAATATTGAAAAGATATTATAAGTATGTAATATATTTAATTTTAAAGCCCAGTGATTTAAAATCGCTAGGCTTTAATCTGTAATAGATTTATATAGTTCACAGAGCACAATTCACAGTTTATGATGAAACTATCAAGCTTAAGTCATATCAGCTATTTGATCGTTGATATAATGATTCCTTAATTCAGCAGAGCTGAATTATTTACATAACTGTGCACTGTGCCTTGTGAACTGCTTTTTAATAAAATATAATTGATAAAAAAATTTACTCTATTCTAAAATTATTTTCATATATATCAAAAAATACACTTATATCAATACATTGTTTTTTCAATTCATCATTTTCTGTAGTCACTTGCCATCCGTAGGTTTTATAAGGTTTCCAATAAAATCTATTTACTTTATTAAGATTAAATTCATCTTTTATAAAATCAAATCCATCAGCAAAATCAATCTTTGCTTGTTTAAATGCTTTACTAGCATCTTTAAAAACAGGCATTCCACTTTCAGCCATTCCAATATCATAAGCTTCATTTTCTTGAAATATCTCGCTACCTATCCTTTTATTATATTCTCCTACTGCTTTTTCAGGGCTAGTAGCTTTGTATATAAGAATGATTATGAATAAAACTACCACAATTAATACTAAAATAGTCATTGCAGATTTCTTTTTCAAGACATACACCTCTTTTTAATTCTTATAATTTTACGATAATTCATCACTTATTAAGATTGTAAAATTAAATCCACTTGTCCAATTATTATTTTCTTGGCAGTTTATTACTCCAAATTATTTCATAACTCCCATCTGCATTTATTGGCTGTAAATTAAGTTTATATACACCAGTTTGGCTTCCAGCTTCAAATTGAAGATAATTAAAATCCGGAATATGTATTATATTCCCGTTTTTGTCAGTTTCATCTTTTACTTCTTCTTTTAGATTAAGAGTTCCACCTAAATAATCTAATGGATAAGTTAATTCACGATATATCTTTCCATCTTCATAAACTACATATCCTTTAAAAACTAATTCATTTTCAGGGGTTATAATTTCCCAATCAACTTGCCCTTCAGTTAATTTAAAATCAAGAGAAGCATAAAATCCCTGACTTGACTTAGTTTTTATATCCACAGCAATAGTCTCTGCTTTTAATTTTGAAAATGAACCTTCATAAGTAGTATATTTTATTGGGGTATTGGAGCAGGAAACAAGAGCTAAAATTAAAGATACTAACAAAACTACATATACAAGTTTTTTATTCTTCAAGATTTCTCCTCCCTTATAACTTTGTAATATATTACACTTACAATTTAATTATAATATATTTTCCCAATATTTCACTATTCAGTTTTCAATGAAAGTTTTATTACTTAATTTAAATCACGTATTGTATTTAAACTACACACTAAAAATACCGATGTTAATTTCCGAATATTTAATATTAAAGTTAATTCCATTAATGGTTTAAATTAGAATTAAATAAATTCATATTCTTGAAATAAAATAAATCAAACTACTTAGCCTACTGCTGCGAAGGTCATATAATTAAGTCATAGAAAGACTTTATTTATTGAGTATTGAATTTCAATGTGGTTGCTCACAAAATATGTGTAGTCACCATCCGGAAGTATCCAATTTACACTAACGCTTCCTGGCTGAAAGTAACCATTCTGTTCTTTGTAATCAGAATAAGTTACATACCACGGTACAAGCGAGCTACCTTTCCCATTTTCGTCCATATATCTGTCATTAGTATAAAAACGTATAATGTTTCCATTGTTGTCAAAAGTAAAGTTTCCCTTAGCAGTAACACCCTTCCATGAAATCTGTCCTTCAACGGTATAATCATCAACAACTGTCCATGACACATATTTCTGTAAAAACAAGGATGGCATATATACTGCATCAGCCAACGCTGTTATCAACTGACCTTGATTCATTTCTACCCCAGTAGAATGGAAAAGTTGAAACTTCTTAGCAATCACACCCGTCATAGATCCAAATCCATCCAACACACTGTCTTTCGCCTGCAATGGAATCCCAGCAATTCTTCCTGTTAAGAAAGCATGCCGATCTGGTCTATTTACAAAATTAACCTGCATGAATTTAATTTTAGTTGTTTTTTTGCCTGCTGACATACGAAACTTTGTATTGTGAAAATATATCATCATGTTATCCATAAAAGGCTTACCTATATATCCCCCATTGATGATATGACGACGGAGCAACGTAGGAAGTTCAACAACATAATCTTCAGTAAATATACTCTTCATGTTTCTTTGAGTATTTGTTTCGGTCAAGGAACTTTTTACATCTGTTAAATATTCTTTCCAAAGTTTACCACCAGGCATTGCCAGGTATATCATTATTGCAATCAAGATAAAAACTATCACTATCCAAAACATATATTACCCCTCATATAATTATTATAAATACTCCATAAACTACTAATTTACAGAATATAATCTAATACAATCACAAGTTAATTATAACATATTTTGTAAATACAGTACTATTCAAATTTCAAAGGTCATACTTTCTTAAGTATATTGATGTATAACTTAAGAAAGGTTTTTATATTAGGCGATAATTCATGGGGACTTGCGATGTAGATTCTGTAGTTGAAATTGAGGAATCTTTTATTCCACTATCACATAAATGAAATCGTAAGAGAAAATATATATTATATTGCAATAGTTTTTAGAGTTATTATAGGATTATGGCGTATTTTTAATGGGATATTGCTTTAATAGATCCTAATATATACACCTTCCTCAGACTTTTTTAATGCATTATCATTTAATATTTTCACAACGCTTGACTTTTCTGAAGTTTTATAGAGTTTCCCACCAATATCTATAGTTGGATCAATTAGCCTTATCTTACTTTTTTGAAATATGTCATATCTATCTTTATTTTCTATTAATCTTACTTGACTATTTATTGATTCAATTAAGTTTCTTACTTCTTCTGAACTAGAATTCCTTAGTAAACTATATACATATCCATCTTCTTTTAATAAGTCTTCTAAAGTAATTTCATGTAATCTAATTGCTATTTCTAATGCTTTAGATAATCTATCATAAGCATATACATTTAATGGATTCATAAAAAATCCTATAACCTCTTTATAATATACATCTACAAACCATTCAGAAATCTCCACAGAATTAACTACGATCTCTCCTTCAACTACAGATAAATTACTTAGAAATGTCTTAATTTCATCTTTTGATATAAACCCATAATGATACATATCTCTTAATGTATAATCTATTCTATCTGCACATAATTTAGGTGCTCTCTTTTCAAGTATTGTCCACTTAGACTCATTTAAAAGTATATCCTTATAATCATATCCATTAGTTGATAGTATTTTAGGGATATTAGAAGATTCAATAATTTCATCATATATTTTTTCATGATAATCTTCATTACTATTTTTAAAAACAAAGTCAATAACGTGTGAAAAGGCAGTGTGAGAAATATCATGTAATAAACCTGCTATCTGTTCCTCAATACTCCCCCCCATTATTCTTATAAACAACATTGTACCAACAGAATGTTCATATCTAGTAACATTCCATTCAATATTAATCAAATAACTTGCTCCACCCTGATGAATTCCCTTTAATCGTTGTACCTCTTTTGTTTTTATAAGTTCTTCTAAAATTGGTTCAACCTCAAACTCACCATAGATACTATCTGTAACTTTCATAATTTCTCCTCTGTATTTTATACTTTTATTTTCATCTTTAAGTTCTTCCATATCAACTAATTGAATAATTAGATTTTCTTATCTTTAGATGTAGCAACTACACTAACATTTGGAACACCTTTTTGAATTGCTCTTAGTCTTAGAATTCTTCAACTTGTCTATTAGTTTATTAACCTTTTCGATAGTTTCTTGATTTTTCTCTTTAGCAAATTCATTTAAACCTACTACTCTCTAAAACCAAATCTTATTCAAAAGCTAATGATACATATGCAAATTTTGTTATTTCATCGATTCCAAAAGTATAGTAACAATTTCCTATATTTGATTCACTTGTAAAAGCTTGCTGAATATAATTTTCTATATCTTTTTCTCCACCATTAAAATCAAGGATCTTATATGTTTTACTTTCTATATTACTTAAGAAATCTTCTTTTATATACTTATAGAACTCATTATTATCTTTAACTACCACTATATCATCTCCATTTGAATCTTTCTCTACTAGGTTTAAATTATCAAAACTGTATTCATCTTTTGTTGCTTTTGGATATTTACTTTCATCCCATTTGTGGGTAACTTTTATTTGTTCATCTGTAATATTAAAATATGAATATCTAAGTTTGTCACTTCCATCATCCATTACAGGATCATTCCAAGTTGCATCTAAATGATAATATTCACCACCAAACTTCACCAAATTCCATGAATGCCTAATGTATCCATCATTGCCACGCGCCTCTCCAAGTATAATAATTGTTTCTATACCTGCTGCTTTTAACAACTTGTCCATAGCTACAGCATATCCTTGACAAACTGCTACACCATCTATTAGAGCTCCATATGCTGTATATGATTTACTTGGCATGCTTCCTGTATCAATTCTTTTATCATACTTAGTATTATTAACTAAATAATCATGAAGAGCCTTTTCCTTTTCATAATCCTTCATTTCTGGTGTTATTACTTTACCTATGATTTCTTCTACCTTCTTATTAACTTCATTATCCTTATTTACTAATACCTCTTTGCTATCATAATATTCTGGCTCTATTGTTATCTTTGAATATAACTTTAAATCCATTACTTGAATTTTTGTATTCTCAAAATTACCTGAAAGCCATAAATTATCTTCTAGAATATCATTTATAATATCCACATTAAATATATTTTCATCATAGTTTTTCACATCAACAACAATTTCACTTTCATAATTAGATAGTCCCTCTTTTACAGCATTATAATATCCTTCATAATCCTCAACTAAATTCTCATTGATTGCTTCACACCCTACCATCATCGGTAGCTGAATTATAGCAAAAACTAAAATTAACTTTTTTAATACAGTTAACATCCTTTGTTTCCCCCTAATTATTTTTTTAGTTTACTTATTAAATTATAATATATTTCTTTCCTCATATATAGTTATAGTGTACTATTTTTATTACTTATAATATTTATATATTCAAAGTAAGATTCAAGCATAGGAGGGTAATTTAAAGACTTGCCTATAGAAATAATTCTAGCTTCTTCTCCCTTTATACAGCTGCTTACGAATATGTTATGTCATTACTATGCTCAATAAACTTATTAATAAAATATATCCGCCCCTTCCATTTTACCTTAGTTTTTTCCCTTAGTTCTGTTTGCCAATTGTTTTTTATTATTATTGTTTCTTTTACTTTAAATAATTCAAGTTCCATATATTTTTGTGTTGGTATATTGTAATCAATGCCTTTTAAGAGATTGTACACCTCTATCTAAAAAAAGTTGTTTTAAATACAACAAAAGCCAATGCTTCATTACATTGGCTTTTCTAAATAAATAGCTTCCACTTAGTTTAAGATTACGAATTAATTTTACCTTTCTTTATCTGCTTATATAGATAGATTATTACGTCATACAATATCATTCCACATACAAAAGCAAACGCCTTGCTAAAATCCATATTTAATGATTTGATTAGTTGTCCTAAAAGTAAGAAAAAGCAAAATAGAAAAATATATTTAAGTAGATAATTTGAAACAAAATTCTTCATACCTATATCACCTCTCAAAATAAAAATCATTAATTCGACCAACTCTATGATTATGTAATAAATTATAGTTAAGTTATATCCTAATTATAACATCAATTTCAAGATAATGTATATATTTGCACAAATACAGGCTCTCTTTCTATGTTAATTTTTTCTTACATATAAAAATATCTTTAGTAAAAAACCTTAGTTTAAGAATTTCTATATCTTATTTAATTCTAACTATAAAAAGCACTTACTATTTTAATTAGCAAGTGCTTTATTATTACTTAGTTTTATTGCTTTTTCAACATTATCAATACTTATATCATAGTATCCTAATCCTCTATTCATCTGCAAGAAATTCAGTCTCACTAAATGTCTCAACAATAGCATCTATACTTCCATCTTTAAGTAGTACTTAAGCATATTGTTCAATCTTAATTTATAAAAACTATAATACTCTTCTTGCTGCATAAAAATCTGTTATAGGTGAAATTTGAACAGTTTCCCCTTCATAAGGTGCATGTATGTATTTACCCCCACCTACATAAATTCCAACATGGTCTACGCCATAAGTAAATACTAAATCTCCTGGTTGCAATTGACTATATGATATAGGAGTTCCAACGTTAATTTGCTGATAAGTTGTTCTTGGTAAATCAATACCAACTGCCTTTTTAAGTACATATTGAACCAAACCAGAACAGTCAAATCTATCTGGTCCTGTTGCTCCATATAGATATTTTTTCCCTATTTGTTTCTTTGCTTCAACAATGACTTTATCTCCTTTAGTTTGTGATTGTACCACAGTCCCATCATACATTGCTACTAATCTGGTATCTTGTCCATTATATCTCCCTATTGATACTCTTCCTTTAATTCTCTCTGATTCGTAATTATTCAAATCTTTCACTTTTGTAGCAACAAACTTATTGTTATCGTTTAAATCAAATGTAAAGATTCCTGTTTTATTATCTCCATAATCATATAATGCTACTATTTTATCCTTACTTCCATTCTTATTACTTGTTGCAGCCACTTTTCCATCTATTTTAGATGAATCAAAAGCTGCTGCATCCCATGTTAGCTGAATTGAATAGACATTATTATAATTATATAAAGTCCATATTTTAGTTGTTCCATTTCCGTAATCATAAAACATTGCTACCTCATCACTGCCATCACCATTAAAATCTCCAGCAACAGTTTTATTTCTAATATTATTTGAATCATATGTTTTAGACTCCCAAGCATATCTATCTGTAAATGTTCCATCTGCATTCATTTTTAGTTCAAACATGCCAGTAACATTATTTCCATAATCATAGAAGATTAATACCTCATCACTGCCATCACCATTAAAATCTCCTGATACCATAGCTGTAACTTTATCCCCTGTAAATCTTTTCGAACTCCATACTGATTTACTACTAAAAGCTTGTCCATCTGAATTTAATGAAAATTGAAACATAGTTACAGTTGAATTTTTATAATCATAAAGCGCTAATATTTCATCACTGCCATCACCATTAAAATCACCAGCTACCACTCTATTTGTAATTCTATCAGCATTAAAATTCCCGGTCAAAGAACTCCAAGGAGTTGAGGTCTTATATCCCCCTCCTTCGTCATAGAAACGATGGATTTTAGTTGTTGAGTTACCATAATCATAAAATGAAGCAATTTCATCTTCACCATTGCCATCAAAATCTCCAGATACAAATCTATTCTTTACTTCTTCTGGAGCATAGTTGATTCTAGTTTGTGTCCATAAATCTAATTTACCATTAAAATTATTAATATCCCATGAGTTAATTCTGATTATCCCATCTCCACCAGCATTATATGCCTTAGCTTCTTCTAGCGGTGAAAAGCCTAATGAAAAAATTGGTGTAAAAATCATAGCACTGAGAAAAATTTTGAATTTTTTCTTAATCATAAATAACCCCCTTTGTCCTATAATTGCATATTATCATATTAAAATAGTTTTGTGAATATTTATTGATTGGACAGGAAAAACAAGTAGGTAAGACTTCATCCCCCTACGCGTATCAAAATTAATCTATTATATTTTCTTTTATATTGCTATAATTACAAATATCCACTGTATGAAACCCTTGATTTTCCTTGGCTAAGCATTATTTTATAGTTTTTTTGCCCACATTGTCTTACAATTATTTTGTAAGGTACTTTATTAAAAACCACTTCAATTTAATTGTTTCTTTTTACCAAGGGTGGTGACATTTACATTCCTAAATAATAGGATAGACCTACTAAATAACTACTTTATACTAACACAATGGCATTTCAATAATTAATGCTGGGCAGTTTGTACTTCTTATAAATCAAATTAGAGTAATAATCATCTGACTATGATTCTTTCAATAATTCACTCAATTTATCAATCAACTTTTCCTTTTCACCACTACCATTAGTCCTAAATCTTATTATAGGAATGTCATATTTACTTAATATTTGATCCTTCATCTTATCTCTTACTAGCTGCTCCTCATTTTCTACATGAAATTTATATCCATCAACCTCTACTACTAATACTGGCATCTTATCTAATTTATTAAATATAATAAAATCATTATGTGTCCATGGATTTAAAGCAAACTTTCTTTCTTCGTAAGTTAATTTGCTTGTATCTTTTATAGTTATTTTTAGTGGAACATGAATAGCTATATCTAAAGTATTATATTCTTTTTCTTGTAATACTTCTTTAATTAGTCCATACATTAAATTTTCTGAAGCAAACTCTGATATTCTCTTTGATTTCTTTAAGATTTCTACTAACTTATTTGAATATGATCTATAAAGCAAATCAAAGACTGATGATGTATTACTTTCTATAATGTCTAAGTTATTATATTTAATATGCTTAATTAAGTCCCCAAGGTTGCTGTGATAATTTTCAAAATCTGAAGAAACTACTATTAATTTCTTAACTGCTCTTGAAACTGCTACATTTATTAAATTGGAGTTATCTATAAAATCATTTATGTCATTGGCAACAGTACTTAAAATTATTACATCTTTTTCTCTACCTTGATATTTATGAACTGTATCTACTTCAATTACATCATCCACTAAATTGGACACTTCTTTTACTTGTAATTTATATGGTGCTATAATTCCAATTGATTTACTATCCTTAACTAAAGGTAAAACTTCATTAATAATAATGTCTATTTCTCGTTGATTTATATTTCCTCTTGCGTGATTTCCTACTTTGGTTTTATATAAAGCAAGTGATTTATCTCCATCTGCTTCATTAGTTAATATAATTAGTTCACTGTTATAAAACTTTTTATTGCAATAACTTATTATCATTGGATGACATCTATAGTGTTCTTTTAAAAGTGTTTTAGGAATACTATCACTTAACTTTGTAATTGATAATAATAAATTATTATTAGAAAAACTGTAGGCATCTTTCAAATTGTACTTCTTAAATATTTCATTGCTAAGAATTGTATCTTGACTGTTTACTACATTAGTTAATTGCTTTAAATCACCTACAACAACTACATTACTAGCACATGATAAAGCTAATCCACCAGTTAATAAATCTACCTGTGATGCTTCATCTATTATCACATAATCAAATAAATAATTCTCTTTAATGCAATTTCTTAAAGAATGTGTAGTGCTTAATACCACAGGATATTCATCTATTACTTTATCAAAGTTTTTCCATAAATCTTCTTCTATAAACTATGGTCTTAATGTACTTTTGCTATATTTTAATGCTATGTAATTCTTAAATAACCTCATAGAGTTTTTACTAAATTTTTTCATTTCAGCTTCAAAATGATATCTTTCAAGTTCTTTTTCTAATGCTTGAATCTCTAAAGTTATTTCATTTATTCTTGTTCTATAATATAAACTATACAAATAATCAATTATCTCATCAATCTGTACTTTATAAAAATCAAAGGTTATTATCCCATACTTAAGTAAATTCCTTAGTTTGTATAATGTTGATAACCCTTTACTTTTATTTCTTATCATTTTTATATCTATGATTAAGTTCATTATCTTATCTGCTTTTAACTTGAATATGGATTTAAAATTTAAGTTTAATATATCCTTAGATAAATACTCCCTAATAAAGTGTTGTTCTTCTATTTCCAATTCAGATAACTGTTGTTTTAAGTTAGCCAATTTATTTTGCTTATTTAACATATTGTCTAATGAATTTTGTGTTAATTTTAACTCTTGCAACAATTTTTTCTGTGACTCTACATCAAGGTTCCAATTAACCATATTTAAATATTCAGTACTTTGTGAGTTAATAAACTGTTCTTTATTCTCTTTTTTACCTAAAGTTGCACAAAAGAAATCCAAATCATACTTTTGTAGCTTTTCATAAACATTTGCTGTTGCAGCATTGTTATTAGATACTATTGCAACAGTTTTGCCTTCTACAACTAAATTTGCAATAATATTTAAGATTGTTTGAGTCTTACCTGTACCAGGAGGCCCCTCAATAATACTAATTTGATTAGTTAATGCTTTAAAAGTTGCCTCTTTTTGACTTAGATTAAACCCAAATGGAAAAATAATAGTATCTTTATTAACTGAAGATTTTAACTCCTTAGTAGGATTTAAATAATATGATAATGCGCTGTTAGGACTAATGTAAGAGATTTTTTCATATTGCTTACCTAGAAATGATTTATGTCCATCCACAATTAACCCAATGTTTTTTGAAAGTTCCTTGAAATACTCAAAGCAATTTACAGTGCTTTTATTTGTAAGACATGATTCTTCCACAATTATTTGATTTCTATGATATGTTTTATTAAAATTGTTTTTATAAATTACTTTAATATAATTATTAAATTCTAATGCTTTTAATATTCCAACTAATGGTTTATTATTTGCGTATATAGCCTTGTTTTTAATATTTAATTCAGTAGGATTGCTTAACCAAGTTATGTTATCGTAATTATATCTATATGTTCTTCCACCTTTGAAAACTACGGTGTACATTTTATTTTCATATTTACAAAACTCTATATTTTCTGTACTATCCTTACCTTTTATTAGTATAAGATTCTTTTCTATGTTCAAAACTCAATCTCCTTTGTAAAACTTTATGAAGCATTTTTTGTTTCACAGTTTATAACTATTATAACATATTCTTCAAAATAAATTATATATCATGTATATCTAAAATATCAAAAATCATAGCCTCTTCTTTATGGATAAATAGTTCTATTTTATACTCTGATTGCTTTGAAATTGAATATATTTCTTTTATAAGGGCAAATTAACTAGATATAATTAAATTTCTTTTATATTAATACAAAAGTTAATTTTAAAAGTTTAAAGAGGTGTCCTATGATATCAGAAAATAAGTTATCAGACAAAAGATTAACTGAAGCTTATAATAATGCAAAAATTGAATACTTTGATAATAATTCTAGATATATATTTTTCAGTGACTGTCACAGAGGGAATTGTACACCATCTGATGAATTTGCCAAAAATCAGAATATCTTTTTATTCGCATTAGAATACTATTTTAACAATGGATATACTTATGTGGAACTTGGAGATGGAGATGAACTTTGGCAAAACTCTAATTTTAAAGAAATCAGACTAGCACATGATGAGGTATATACCCTATTTCAAAAATTCTACGATTATAATAGATTAATTATGTTATATGGCAATCACAATATATACTTAAAGTATAGGAATTTTGTAGAAGAAAATTATTATGAATACTACGATGATTATAATCAGGAAACCATAAAATTATTTCCTAACATTAACATACATGAAGCAGTAATATTTAAGCACAAATATACAGGTCAGGAAATACTAGCTGTTCATGGTCATCAAGGCGACTTAATGAATGACAAGTTCTGGCGTCTTACTATGCTTTCAGTAAGGTATTTTTGGAGATATCTTCACTCAATAGGATTTACAAATCCCTCCAGCCCCGTAAAAAATGCTCATAAAATTCATAAAATTGAACGCTTTTATAGCAATTGGATTAAAAAAAATAAAATTATGATCATCTGCGGACATACTCATAGACCACATTTTCCTAAATCTAACGAATTGCCCTACTTCAATGACGGATCCTGCGTAAGAGCAAATGGAATACAAGGTATTGAAATAGCAGATGGAAAAATAATATTAGTTGAATGGAGAATTAGTTATAACCCTCCAGGTGATCTTCATATAAAAAGAAAAATATTAAGGGGCCCAGAAGCAATAGAAACATTCGATTTAAGAAAGAGAAAAAATATTTAATTAATTTTTTAATGGTAAATTTAAATCAAATAATATTAAAGGCAGGAAAGTATTCACTCCCTGCCTATTACCTTTTTTCCTACTTAATATCTTATTATCATATATCATCCATTATATAAAGCCCTTCTTTATCTTCTTCTCTACTTTGCTCCCTGACACTTGTTACCTGTTCCCTATTACCTAAAAAACTGTGAACTAAATAAGTTTTTGCTCAAACACTTTATCTAAATTAATCTTTCTGATTCTGTCTTTTATTATTTCTTTATCTGTTGTATAAAGCCCTAGCTCCTTCATCCTCTTAAAATATTCTGCACCTGCAAAGGTATATCTATTTTTTCTTCCTTCTCTTATTCCTGCTTTTTCATTTGCATAGGATATTATATCTCCTATCGCAATTGAACCTGGCAAAATTAATAAAGGTATTCCCATTGCAAGCCTTACAGCATTATGTCCTGCTAAGCTGCCAGTTGCTATAGCTTCTGTATGTCCTACGAAAAGGCCTGATTTTTCTCCAGCACAAAATAGATTGTCTACTCCTTTTACCTTTAAATCATTTGTCCTTGGAGCTACAGATAAATATCTTATTGAATTTCCCTTACTTCCTGCATACGGGTCTACATATTTTGCATTTTCTAAGCCTTTAATTTTTCTTAGCTTCTTTAATGGATAATAAGTTGTCATAAGCTTAGCATGTCCTGTATCTAGTAAAATTATATTTTCTGCAAATTCTTTTAGAGCATATTGCT
Source organism: Clostridiaceae bacterium AF10-41 (assembly GCA_027686065.1). GTDB lineage: Bacteria > Bacillota > Clostridia > Clostridiales > Clostridiaceae > Clostridium. Next base: position 32,773 of record JAQCTH010000025.1, on the reverse strand, counting down.
GACATACTTTAGCATTGAGTTTATCATAATTTACATCTTCCTTTGGAACTTCTAAAATTACACATCCTGTTTTATCTAATTGTTCAACTATTTCTTTTGATAAACTTTCTTTAGCTAGCTTACATGAGCCTGAAAAGGCTCCTAAAGTATCTTCATCTCTTTCTCCTTGTATATCAGATACTCCACATCTTTCACTTATACTTAGTCTTGGCCCAAAGGCTGGACATCTTAAGATACACATTGAACATCCATTTCCATATCTTAAGCAATTCCCCATTGGTCCTGTTGTTCCTGTAGTTTCTATAAATACATCTCCTTCTTCATAAGTACCATCACTAAGATATATACCTTTAATCTTAGTTCCTTCTAATTTAACATCAGTTACTCTGCTTTCTATATGAATAATTACTCCAATTTTTTCTAAATACTTACTTACTTTACCTTCGATTAAATTAACATCATATAATGTTGCATGCTTATGCCCTGGAAAATCTATATTCTTATGCCTTGCTGTATTATCTACAATATCAATTAAATCTCCAGCTCCAATCTCTATTAATTCTTCAGAAGCTGTCCACCTTCCGTTATTTCTCATTATTCCCCCAACATTTCCAAGGCCTAATAATAAATCTGTTTTTTCATATAAGTGCACTTCTGCTCCTGCTTTTTTAGCTGTTATTGCAGCTGCACAGCCTGCCCATCCGCCTCCAACAATAATTGTCTTTATCATATAAATCTTCTCCCCTCAAATACATTTCTTGGATCAGCTTGAACTTTACAAAAACGTTTTACCCTATGTCCTGAGAATCTAGCTGTACAACTACCACATACTCCTTCTCCACAGCACATTTTTATATTATTGCAGCAAGATAGCTTAATATCTTCCCCACCTATACTATTTAAATACTCTATCATCTTAACTGTTAATATATCTGCTCCTGCTATATGAATATATCCTACATTTTTTTCTTTTATATAAGATTTTATAATTACCTTAACTTCATCAGTTAACTCTCCCTTATCTAATACTGATTCTTCCATAATATTTAAATCATATTCTGATAAAAATTCTTTAACATAATTATCCCTATAAGGAGCTTTATCTAATACTAAATTTATATTATTATTATTTAATGATAGCTTTCTTATTACTGGCATCATAGGAGCCATTCCTATTCCTCTTGCTATAACTAACACATTTTTATTAATTTGCTTGTCTAGATTTTTTAATCCAAATACGCCATTCCAATATGGTCCTCTAATAGTTATTTCTCCACCTTCTTTTATATCTAATAATTTCTTTGTTTTAATTCCTCTTATTTCTATCATTATAGTTACTATATTATTTTCTATATTAGACTCTAAAATAGAGATAGGTACATCAAAATAAATATTTTCATTGGTTCTTATAAAAATAAAGCTTCCTGGTTTAACTAGATCTATTGCAAGCTTATGTGGGACTTTAAATTTAATTAATAAAACATCTGGCTCATATAAAACTTTCTTTTCAACTAAACAATTATATGTCTTCCTTCCTTCCTTTGCCTTAGATCCATTATTAATAAATTCATGATATATGCATACCCCATTCCAATTTAAACAATCACAAAAACAACTACTCTGTAATTGCGAACAAAGAATACATTCATTGGACTCAGCTAAATGACATGGGCAAAACTCTGTGCCTGAATCTATACAATCTACAGTTTCTTTCATATTTTTAATCTCCCCATTAGATTTCTTACATAATAATAGATTATTTTCTATTATTCATTTTGTTACACTATATTTTGATGTAGTGTAAAATCTCCTTTAAAGATCATATTTTTCCAGCATAGAAAGCATTAAAGGAGTAGAAGAAAATTCTTCTACTCCTTACTAAATATTATATTTTCAAATTCTTCTTTACTCATATTTATATTACTTATTAATGGAAACTTATTTTTTTCATACTCTTCTTCTTTAATAGATATTTTTCCAAGAATATCTCCACTTTCTATATCACAATATCTATTAAAAACTTCTACTTCTACTACATCCTTTTCTTTATACCCATAAGTTATATCTTCTTCTTCAATAATTTTTCCAAGTCCTGCTAAGTTTTCTTTTTCTAAAATTTCTTTATTAGATATATCCATAAAAGTGTTGCAACTAGTTACATAATTAAATATTTTTTCAGTTACATTCCATCTATCTGGACAATTTAGTACTACTATTATAATATTTCTATCATTATGATTTACAGATGAAACTAAGCATTTACCTGCTCCTCCTGTATAACCAGTTTTTACCCCATTAGCACCTGGTATTCTATATAAAATTTTATTTATATTTTGATAATCTCTTGTAAAATTATATTTATCTTTATATATAACTTTTTCTCCTACTATTTCTCTAAATATATCAGATTCCATACCTTTAGCTGTTAGAATTGCTAAATCATATGCTGAAGAATAATGTTTTGCACTATCTAAACCATGTGGTGATTCAAAATGCGAATCTATTATTCCTAAACTTCTTGCAAAATCATTCATTATATTAGAAAATTTATCTATAGAGCCCCCTATATCTTCTGCTATTGCTATTGCAGCATCATTTCCAGATCTAAACATAAGTCCAAATAATAACTCTCGCATTGTTACTTCTTCTCCAGCTTTATAGCCTACTGTTGAACCCCTAATAGATGAAGCATTTTTACTGATGGTTACTTTTCTATCTAAATCTCCATAATTTATTGCTATAAGGGATGTCAATATCTTAGTAGTGCTTGCCATTGGAACTATTTCATAACCTTTTTGTCCCCATAAAACTTCCATACTTTTCCCGTCTATAGCTATGGCGTTTCTTGCAGATACTCTTAATGGTAACTTTTTATCAACTTTATTTCCATCTATATCAATAAAATCCTCATCAAGCATTTCTACTGTTTCATCATCCATATCTATATCATCTTCAATAAATGCTTCTGCTGTATAAACATTACATACTGTTGTCAATAATACTAATAAAATAGTAAAAATAACTTTTTTTATAATTTTCATGTTATCACCTTCTATACTAACCATCTATGAGTAGTTTGTTCTAAAAGTTATTTTTTAAACATATTTTTGTTATTTTTTTTATTTTTACTTATGGAAATTATTAGAATACTATAGAAAAGAGTGACTATATGCCTTTAATATTGTTTTTCATTTTTTTAATTTTACTTTTTATTTTCCCAATTCCTCTAAAGGTTGAGATAAGTTTTAACAATAATATATTTAATTTAAAATTATTTAACTCAAATGTATTTTCTTCAAATAACGGTATTGAAAATAAATTACTAAAAAAGCTTATTGACAAAAATAAATTAAATTCTGAAAAAGAAACCACCAAGAAATATAAAGATAAAAACCCCTCTAACTCCTGGCATATTAATCAAGAAAAACTAACAAAGAAAATTTCTATAAAAAAAATATACACTAATATTTCTTGTAATAAGTTTAAGCCCTTGATAAAAATAAATGGTCATTTAAACTTTGGAATTGAAGATGCAGCTTATTGTGCAATACTTTATGGATTGCTCAATAATATTCCTATATTATTGAGATTAATGTTAGATAAAGTTTTTATAGTTAAAGATATAAAACTTGGTATTACTCCTAAATTCAATACCAATATTATATCTTTTGGAATAACTAGTATATTTTACTTTAATATTGCTAATATTATATATATCTTATATTTAATATATAAATCTTTTGAAATTAAGGAGGTGGCTCCCGAATAGGGAGATACTATGTCAAATGAACATCCTGTTGAAAATTTAATGAGAAGTACCATGGAAAATCTTAGAGATATGATAGATGTAAATACAGTTATTGGTGATGCAGTAGAAACACGAGATGGTAGCTATATTATACCCATATCAAAAGTAACCTTTGGATTTGCATCTGGAGGAAGTGAGTTTGGGAATCAATGTAAAACATCACCTGAAAACACTACAAATTATCCTTTTGGTGGTGGCTCTGGTGCTGGTGTTACAGTTAAACCTGTAGCATTTTTAGTTCTTAGAGATGATGCTGTAAGGATTCTTCCTGTTGATCAAGATAATACATATGATAGAATTGTTGACTCTGTGCCTCAAATTCTTGATATGATAAAAGGTGCTTTTAACAGCGATAAGAAGAAAAATAAAGATTCTAAAGCTAATGTTGAAGATAAAACATGTAATCCTGATTTGTGTGACGATACTGATTCTTCTTCAAATAACTTGTTTTAGAAATTTATAAGATATGGAGCTGTCGCAAGACAGCCAAATTAAGAATTTATAATTAAAAATAATTTAGTTTTGAAAACTCCTAAGGGAGTTTTTTGATTAATTTTTCATTTTGCATTATTAATTTTTCATTGTGCGGCAGCCCCATGTCTTATAATTCTTTCATTACATCATTAATAGCATCTATAGCAGCTTCCTCACCCTCGGAATATAAATCTAATGAAGGTAATTCTTTTAATTCTTTTAATCCAAATTGTCTTAAAAATTCTTCAGTAGTTCCAAATAATATAGGTCTTCCTGGAACCTCTAATCTTCCAACTTCTTTTATTAAATCTTTTTCTAATAATCTTTGAAGAGCACTTTCAGATTTTACTCCCCTTATTTCATCTATATCTACTCTAGTAATAGGTTGTTTATATGCAATAATAGCTAAACTTTCTAAAGAAGCCTGTGATAATGATTGTCTTTTATTCTTTCTTAATAACTTCTGAATATAATCACTATTTTCAGCTTTAGTTACTAATTGATATTCTCCATTTATAGATATTAATTTAATCCCTCTTTTTTCATCTTCATATTCTAAAACCATTTCATTCAATAAATTAGCAACAAACTTTGTCGATACTTCTAATGAATTACTTAGATCCTTTACAGTTAAAGGGTCTCCGCTTACAAAAAGTAATGCTTCAATTGCAGATTTAATCTTTGGTTTTGATGAAATCTCTTCAAATTCATATTGAGCAATTTCAAATTTACTCATTTATTTTTCTCCTCTCCATTAAAATATCATTAAAATTTTCATATTGATATACTTTTATCATCCTAAGTTTTATTAGTTCTAATAATGCTAAAAATGTTACTACTACCTCTAATTTACATTCGCTTTTATTTATTATATCCCTAAATTTAACGATATTTTTAATTTCAATATTGCTTAATAACTCTTCCATCTTGTCTTCAACTTTATATTTATCTATATATATTTTTCTTTGTATTATATTTTCTTTATTTTGCTTTTTAAAAAAACTATCTATTAATTTATTATAAATATTATATAAATCTATTAATGTAATATTTTTAAGCATATCTTCATCTTTTTTATCTTGTTTAACTTCTTCAATTATTTCTGGCTTTTTTGTATATATATCTCCAGAATTTATGTACTTTTCTCTAAAAAATAAAGCAGCTCCTTTAATTTTTTTATATTCTATAAGCTTTTCCATAAGATTTTTTTCAATATCTTCTTCATTTTCTTCTACTACCTTTGTATTAGGTAAAAGCTTTTTAGATTTTATTTCTATCAGTGTAGCCGCAACAACTATAAATTCAGAAGTTATATCTAAATCCATAATCTTCATTTCATCTAAATATTTTAAATACTGAGTTGTAATTTTATATATTTCTACATTATATATATCCATTTCATTTTTCTTTATTAAATGTAACAATAAATCAAAAGGTCCTTCAAAATTTGCTACTTTTACTTTTGGCATTTCCATAAATATCAGCTTCCTTTAATAACTCTATATTCCTTCCAGTATATAATATCAATTTTAATAATAAAGGACAACCTTTTTTAAAGTACTGTCATTAAGTAAAAAAGATACTTAATTTTTATTAAAAGAGCCTCTTTCTTTTCTCATATCAAAAAGGTTATTAGCAAACCAATAATTAATAAATTTTCCTTCTTTAATTAATTGTAAAACTTCTTCTCTACTTGCCCATTTAACTGCCTTAACTTCTTCATATTGTAGTATTAAGCTTTCAATATCTATTTCCTTTTCAACAAGATAATAATCATCAAAACCAGTTTCAAAATTTATCGTGAAAAATGGTCTTTCATTTGATAAATTAATTTTATATCCTATTTCTTCAGATGTCTCTCTTTCAGCGGCTTCTATGCTACTTTCTCCAGCTAAAGCACTTCCACCTACAGTTATATCCCACATATTAGGCCAGCCTTCTTTCCATGGTTGACGTTGTTGAATAAGCATTTCATTCTTTGAATTAAAAATACAAACATGAACAACAAGATGAAAATCGTCTTGTTTTAATTTATTTCCTCTTTCTATAGTTCTACCTGTTAAAATCCTATTTTTATCGTATATATCCCATAATTCCATGATAGTTCTCCTTATAAACTATAACTTAAAATTTATTTGAAGTTATATTTCTTATATGATAAATTATAATATACTAAACATATTTCTTACAATAATTAAGGATAAAAAATAAAAATATTGGATATAAGTATCATCTATACTTAATATCCAATATTTTTATATGTATTTGAAGGTATAACTACTTTTTACTATATTCCTTTTTTAAACATATTCTTCATATTAAACTTGAAGTTTTCGAATAATCCACCTAGTTTAATATCTCTGTCAGAATATAACTCTATCTCTCCAATTTTTTCTTCTCCTAAATAAATTTCACACTTACCTACTATTTCACCTTGTTTATATTCTTTTTTAACTTCATCTATTACTATTTTCTTTTCTAATTCTGCATTTGTTCCCTTTGGCACAATTGCAACTAAGTCATCTTTTGCTTTTGCTATTAAGAATTTATCTGTTTGCTTGCTTAAATAAATATTTTCTACGTCTTCATCTTTAGCAAAAATCTTTTTGCCCTCAAATTTAGAGAATCCGTAATTTAATAACATTCCTGCATCTCTATTTCTTACTTTATATGTTGGTGCACCCATAATAACAGATAACATTCTTACACCATTCCTACTTGCAGTAGCTGAAATACAATATTTTGCTTCTTCAGTATACCCTGTTTTTAATCCATCACAACCTTCAAAGAATCTTACAAGCTTGTTATGGTTAACTAATTCTATTGGAGATTTTCTTCCTTCAGATATTGTTTCCATATATATTCCTGAATATTTTAAAATTGTCGGATGTTTTAAAAGCTCCATTGACATAATTGAAATATCCTTTGCAGTTGATAAATGTCCTTCTATTGGCAATCCATTACTATTTTTAAAAGTTGTATTGACCATTCCTAACTCTTGAGCTCTTTTATTCATCATTCCTACAAAGGCTTCTTCTGTACCTCCTAGATACTCAGCTAAGGCTACTGCTGCATCATTTCCAGATGCAATTGCAACTCCTTTTAAAAGTTCTTCGACAGTTCTTACTTCACCTGTATCTAGAAGCATTGTGCTTCCACCCATTTTCTTTGCATTTTCACTACATGTTACTTTATCTTGTAATGATATTCTGTTGCTATCTACAGCTTCCATAGTTAAAAGCATAGTCATTATTTTGGTAACAGAAGCTGGTGCAAATTTTTCATCACTATTTTTTTCATAAAGGATTTTTCCGCTTGTTGGTTCTATTAGTAATGCAGACCTTGCATCTACTGTTATTCCTTCATCACTAAAAACCTCCATAGTCCATTCTTCATAAGTTTCTGTTGAAGTATCATATGGTTCCACATCTGCTTTAACTGGAATTGCAGCTATGGATAATAAGCTTAAAACAATTGCAACAATTTTATTTATAGTTTTTTTGTACATTATATTGCCTCCCTTCAAGCTTATTATTACCAATAAAAATAAAAATATGATAAAAAGAACTAATTTCTTCTTATCATATTTATGTTTTTATTTATTGTACTACATCATATATTAGAGGAATGTCTTTATCTAAAGATTTAGATATAATAATATTATTTAGTATATCTTTCTTTGCCTTTTCTGCTTTATCTTCATTATTACTATGAATATAAGCTAGTATATCCCCCTCTTCTACTTCTTCACTTCTTTTTTTGTTTAAAACTATACCTACAGATAAATCTATTGTGCTTTCTTTTGTCTCTCTTCCTGCTCCAAGCTCCATTGCAATTAATCCAAAGGCTTCTGCATTTATTTTTGAGATTACTCCACTTTCAGTAGCTTTTACAGGAATTATATATTTTGCTTCAGGAAATTTACTAGTATCATCTACAAAACTTGCATCTCCACCTTGAGCCTTAACAAATTCTTTAAGCTTTTCTAATCCCTTACCATTATTTATATTTTCTAACAATAATGCTTTTCCTTCTTCAAAATTACTTGCTTTATTTCCACAAACAAGCATATAGCTACCTAAAGCTAGTGTTAACTCTACTAAGTCTTTAGGTCCATTTCCTTTTAATAATTCTATAGCTTCTATAACTTCAAGAGAATTTCCTATTGAATATCCTAAAGGTTGATCCATATCAGAAATTACACCTATTGTTTTCCTTCCTACGGAAGTTCCTATGTCTACCATTTCTCTAGCTAAAGCCTTTGCCTCTTCTGGAGTTTTCATAAAGGCTCCATCTCCAACTTTTACATCTAAAACTATAGCATCTGCTCCTGAAGCAATTTTTTTACTCATAATACTTGATGCTATTAATGACATATTATCTACTGTTGCTGTGACATCTCTAAGTGCATATATTTTTTTATCTGCTGGAGCAATATTTCCTGTTTGGCCAGTTAAAGCTATTCCTATTGTATTAGAATTATTTATAAATGTTTCTTCAGAAAGTTCAACTGAAAATCCATCAAAAGCTTCTAACTTATCAATAGTTCCACCTGTATGGCCTAAGCCTCTGCCAGACATCTTAGCAACTGGAACTCCAAGAGATGCAACTAAAGGTGTTAAACAAATACTAGTCTTATCTCCAACACCACCAGTAGAATGTTTATCTACCTTTACTCCATTTATTGAAGATAAATCAATTTTATCTCCTGAATTAACCATAGCCATAGTAAGGTCAGCTGTTTCTCTTTTATTCATCTTATTAAAAAATATTGACATAAGTAATGCTGAAGCCTGATAATCTGGCACTTCTCCATTTGTAAATCCCTTTACAAAAAAATCTATTTCTTCTTTAGATAATTCTAAGCCTTTTCTTTTTTTTAATATAATATCATACATTCTCATAAGGATGTAATCCTCCTATTTTAATATATTAGATAAGAAACTTTCACCATTTATATCATTTTCAATATTGAAATAATCTAAAACTGTTTTACCTATATCTGTAAAACTATTTCTTATTCCAATATTGCAAGGTTTTATGTTTTTTCCATAAACTAATAGAGGAATATATTCTCTTGAATGATCTGTACTTTCTGTTGTTGGATCACATCCATGATCTGCAGTTAATATTAATATGTCTTCATCTGACATATTGCTATATATTTCTTCTAATCTATTATCAAACTCTTCTATAGCTTTTCCATATCCCTTAGGATCATTCCTATGTCCATATAACATGTCAAAGTCAACTAAATTAGTAAATATAAGTCCTTCTTTAACCTCATCCATATATCTTAAGGTAGCATCCACTCCATCCATATTATTTTTAGTGTGAACTGCCTTTGTAACACCCTTTTTATTATATATATCTTCTATTTTGCCTACTGCTGCAACTTCTTTTCCATCTTCATATAAATATTCAAGCATTGTCTTTGAAAATGGATCTAAAGCATAATCTCTTCTATTAGATGTTCTTTTATACTCCCCATTTGATCCAATAAAAGGTCTTGCAATTACTCTACCCACTATATTTTCTCCAACAAGCATTTCTCTTGCAATACTACACATATTATATAGTTCTTCTAAAGGAATTACATCCTCATGAGCCGCAATTTGAAACACACTATCTGCTGAAGTGTAAACTATTGGATATCCTGTTTTAACATGCTCGTCACCAAGTCTTTCTATAATTTCTGTACCTGATGCAACACAGTTTCCTAAAATATCCTTTTTATTCACCTTATTTAAAAATTCGTTAATTATTTCTTTTGAAAAACCATTTGGGTAAGTGTTAAGTGGAGTTTCTAATATTACCCCTGCAATTTCCCAGTGTCCAGTTACTGTATCTTTACCTCTTGATTTTTCCATAAGCTTACCATAAGCTCCAATTGAACTATTAACTTTATTTAAATATTTTACCCCTTCTATATTACCAAATCCTAATTTCTCAAGATTGTCTATTTTTAATCCCCCACAGGCTTTATAAGTATTGTCTAGAGTATGACTTCCAACATCTCCATAAAGATCTGCATCTGGCAATTCACCTACTCCTAGACTATCCATTACTACTAATATTACTCTTTTCATTTTACCTACTCCTTTCAAATATAAAGCCTAGAATTAACTATTCTCTATTATTATGCTCTAGGATGGGAGTTTTTATATACAATATTTATCTTATCGTTATTAATTATTTCATAATATGTGTCCATATAAGTTAGTACTTGATTTCCTAAAAGTTTTTGAACTGCTCTTACATTAGCTCCATTTTGTAATAAATGTACTGCAAAAGAATGTCTAAAAGTATTTAGATTAACTTCTTTTTTAATTCCAGCTCTATGAGAATACTCTTTTACTATTCTCCATACACCTTGCCTCGTTAATTGGTTTCCATTTAGATTAACAAATAAGTTTTCAACTCCTGCACATGCAACTTGATCTCTTATCTTTAAATATTCCTTTAAAGCTTCTATTGCACTTCTTCCTATTGGAATAAGTCTCTCATAATTTTTATTATCGTGACATTTTACAAAGTTTAACTCTAAGTTAATATCATAAACCTTTAATCCTATTATCTCGGAAACCTTCATTCCTGTAGCATACATAAGTTCTAATAAAGCATTATCCCTTACTCCTTTATTACAGTCCTTATCGACGATTTTAATTATTCTGTCTACCTCATCAATAGTCAATATTTCAGGTAACTTTTTAGTTGTAGATGTATTCTTGTAATATATTTTAGGAATCTCATTTACAACTTTTTGATCCTTTAAATAATTATAAAAACTTCTAAGACTTATAACTATTCTATTTATAGATCTCTCAGATTTACCTTGGCTAAGTAAGTGTTGTATATAACCAAGTACCGATACATTATCAGTTTCATTAATACTCATATTCTTACTATTTAAATATTTAACGTATAAGTTAACGTCAGTTACATAAGCATAAACAGTGTTTTCACTTTTATGACTTTTCAATAAAGCTTCCTTATAATTATTCACAATTTCTTTCATAATTCTCCCCTATCCTAATACATTATTAATTCGACAAAAACACTCTTATTCCTTCTTTATTCTCATTGGATTAGGTTAATTTATAAACTTTAGTAATTACCATTTTTATTATCCCAGGGCTCACATAGCACTCGATTAAAACCCCTATGGCGAATAATAAAACAAAAAAACCTAATTTCATTGCTAGTCCATTTATAATAAGTTTGTTGCCTCCAACCCCATTAAAGAATTTCCCTTTTAATTTTATTGAAGATGACTCCAAAGAAATAATACTTATTCCTATGAAAAAAGGTATATAAAATATGTTTTGTGGTACTGTTGATGCTAGAGCAATCCAAATTCCCTTTCCCTCGAAAGTAGTTAATAAAAAACTAAAGGTATATCCTAATGTAAAGCCTTTTATTAAATCAATAATCAATATTATTGGTGCCCCAAAAACAGTAAAACCAAGTGCTATTATAAGTAAAATTATTATTATATTATTTTTTATTATGCCTATTAGCAATTCATTAGTTTTTAATTCTTGAACATTTATACTTTTAATGAATCCTGTAAAGTAATCTGCCAAGTCTTTTGCATCTACTCCATCCATATATTTTATGGTATATGAACCCAGTAATATACCTACAAAGAAAAATGTTAGTACTAGTAAATAAAATATTCTATTTTCTCTGAAGTTTGAATTTATTCGTTCTATTAAATTCATATTATTCCTCCTCCATAGTTGCTATAGAACATAATATGTTGTAAATTCCTCTATTATTCATAATTGAATATATGTAAAATATTTTTTTATAAAAAAGTAATAGAAAAGTGGACATATACAATGTTGTATTAACTATCTTAAAGCAATACAACATTATATATGTCCACTTAAAAATTAAAAGTAAAGCGCTATTATTTTTTATAATATTAAATTTTATAAAAAAGTAAATATACTTATAGTCTTACCATCTATAATCTCGCCTCTTTTTATCATATCCTTAACATCTTTTATATTATAAATCTTTACATTTGTAAATTCATCTTCATCTTCATTCTTTTCTCCCAAAGTTAAGTTATAAGCTTTATACAAATATATAATTTCATCACAAAATCCTGGAGCTGTTGCAATAGAACCTAAATATTCTATATCCTTTGCAATATATCCAGTTTCTTCTGTAAGTTCTCTCTTTGCACATTCCATAGGCTCTTCATTTTTATTAAGCTTTCCTGCTGGAATTTCTAAAATTATTTTATTTAAAGGCAATCTAAACTGCTCTACCAAAATTATATTTTCACAATCTAAAAATGCTATAATTGCTGCTGCTCCTGGATGTTTTATAATATCCCTGTTAGTTTTAACCCCATTTGGCAATTCTACCTCTTTATTTATAAAATCTATAAAATTTCCTTTGTGAATTAATCTTTCATTTAATATTTTTTCATTCAAATTCATAGCTTTCTCCTTAATATAAAATATCTATAAGTTTAATTATCTTTATCTCCAAGTGGATGATTTCCTATATCTAAATGGAAGAAATAATAAAATAAACTTATTACTTTATTTTACCATTACCAAAATTTAATATCAAAAATATTTTCCACTATAACATTCTCTGAATCTCTACTATATTTATATGAGGTAATTTATAATCTATAATTTTAAAAGGTACTTTTCTATATTTAAAAGAATATAAATAAATTGCGAAGCAATTTTCTAGTGCACAGTTCACAAGATACAGTTTACAGTTGTTTCCACTTTTTTAGGTAACAGAGAACAGGTATCAAGTACTAAGTGTAAACTTTAATTAAAAATTAAAGACACCTACTTTAGGGCAAGCTTCAGTAGATAGGTTTTTATACTAAGTACTCTTTATTCCAAAATCCTATAAAGATTTTTTCCATCACTATTCACTATTTTGCTTTGCAATTTATATCACAATCTGTTTCCTGTTCCCTTTTACCTGTTCCCTTATCTCAAAAACTGTGAACTGTGAATTGTGCACTGTGAACTGAAATATTTTGCTTCGCAAAATATTTCAATTTAGGAGGTACCCTTGTCAAAAAAAGAAATATTCAAATACTTATCTGATGCTCTCCCTAATGTTGCAGTAGGTGATCTGGAAGTACTATCAGAAAGCTTATATACTGCTCAAAGTATTTATACAAATGATCAATTTAAAAATAAACTTGATGAAGTAATAAGAAATATTAAAGCCTTTACTCCTAATTCATAATCTAAAAAAGTCAAAATTTATAAATATTTTTTAATTTTAACAAACCTAAAGAAAACCTTTATTTACTGACAAAGCGTCAATAAATAAAGGTTTTTTAAATAATGGTTTAAGCACCAATATTAAGATACTTTATTCTTAAGTCTTAGTTTATCAGCTATAATTGCTATAAATTCAGAATTAGTAGGCTTACCCTTTTCGTTATGGATAGTATAACCAAATAGCTTGTTTATTGCATCAACTTGACCTCTACCCCAAGCAACTTCTATAGCATGTCTTATTGCTCTCTCAACTCTGGACGCAGTTGTATTATACTTTTTAGCTATTGATGGATATAATTCTTTAGTTACAGCTGATAATAATTCCATATCATTAACAACCATGGTTATTGCTTCCCTTAAATACATATATCCCTTTATATGTGCAGGAACACCTATTTCATGAATTATATTAGTAATTTCAGTTTCTAAATCTATAGGTCCTTTGTTTTGACTTCTAACTTCTGTTTCAACTACTGTAGTTGGTTTTCTAACCACTTCATTAGAAGACCCATTAAACATTTCTCTTATTCTCTTAGTAAAAACATCCATATCAAAAGGCTTAACAACATAATAATCCGCACCTAATGTTATAGCTCTTTGAGTAATTTTGTCTTGACCTACTGCTGATAATACTATTATTCTTGGCATTTTTTCTAAATTCATAGAATTAAGTCTTTCCAAGACTCCTAAACCATCTAAATGTGGCATAATTATATCTAATACCACTAAATCTGGTTGCTTCTCCTCTATAAGGGCTAAGGCTTCCCTTCCATCCTTAGCAACAGCAGTAACCACTATATCTCTTTGATTTAATAAATAATCATTTAAGATACTACAAAATTCCTTGTTATCATCAGCTATTAGAACTGAAATTTTTGAATCATTCATACTTTTCTCCCCCATCTTCCCAAAATACTCCATTTATTAAGAGTACCATACTAAGTTCCTTTTTAATTTATCTTTTAAATTCATCTATAAATATTATATATAGACATTACATAAAAAAACAATTCTTTACAGAATAAATTTAATATAATTATAGCACAATTAATTTAATTTTAATAGTTTTTTTACAATTTTTTCAAAATATTATTATAAAATTTATTTTAACTTTTAATAAACTTCACTTTTATGACAGCAAATTAATGAGAATATTTATATATCCTCATTAATTTATATTATAACACTAAAAACATTAATAACTCTTATTATTCTATTACACCTGCATCCTTTAACATCCACTCGATATATATCCCATAACCTACATCTGGTTTATTAATTAACACATGAGTAACAGCTCCAACTAATTTATCATTTTGAATTATTGGACTTCCACTCATTCCTTGAACTATTCCACCTGTTGTTTCTAATAATTTTTCATCAGTAACTTTAATTACCATACTTTTTGGACCTGGTTCTTCTTGTGGTAATAATTTTATTATTTCTATATCATACATTTTAGGACCATTTTCATCTATTGTAGTTATTATTTGTGCGGGTCCCTCTACTATTTCATTCCTAAAACCTACCTTTAATGGTTTATTAAATACTGGATTAGTTAAATCTACATTTGCTTCACCAAATATTCCAGATTCAGTATTTTTTTCTATCTTAGCTAAACTTTCTTTTTCATTTACAAATAATCCTTTTAGTTCACCTGGAGATCCCTTTTCTCCTTTTCTAACACTTATTACTGATGAATTTAATATGTCTCCATTACTTATTGTAAATGGTTTATTTGTATCTCCATCAGTTATTGGATGGCCTAATGCACCAAATATAGAAGTGTTTTTATCATAAAAAGTAAGAGTTCCTATTCCAGCTGTTGAATCTCGAACCCAAAGACCTAATTTATATTCATTGTTCTCTTTTTCTAAATCTATTTCTTTACTTTCAACATTACCATTTCTAAGATAATCTACATTTATTTTAGATTTATTTAAACTTTTTACCTTTTTGGATAAATCTTTTGAGCTTTGTATTTCTTCTCCATTGATTTTTATAAGAACATCACCAAGTTCTATACCTGAGGTTTTTGCTGGACTTTCTAACTTTCCTTCAACTGATTGTACTTCTGAATGTCCAACTACTAATACACCTTTAGTAGATAACTTTATTCCAACATTTATTCCTCCTGGATATACTTCTAAATCATTTATTTTTGAAACTGAAACTGATTTTACAGGAATTAACCCTAATAATTTTATTTGAAGCTTATCCTTATTTATTTTAGTATTTTTCATAAAAATATTATTGGATACTATTAAATCTGAACTTGAAATAGCTTCATTTATATATATTTTTTCCGGAATATTACTTAAACTAAAGAAAGTAATTAAACCCAGAATCAACATTGGAGTTATTATTACACCTAAATATTTAAATTTTTTCATTCTCATATTACCTCCTCCTTTGCTTCTGTATTTAACTTTCCCTCATCTTCATTCTTATATGCTGTATTAAGTTTGTTAAAAACGTTAAAAATTTTTAGTATATAACTTTAAAAATATAAAAAAATAAAATCATGGTAAATAACCATGATTTTAGTGTGTTCATTTTTTTATAAGTTATGTATATCATCTATAAATAACTTTTTAATATTTCTTGTTTTTTTAATTCTGCAAAAGCAACCATTTCTGATGCATTTTCTAAGGTAACATCACTTACTTCATCGCCACTAGTCATTTTTGCTATTTCTTTAATTTTATCGTATTTATCTAGTGTTCTTATTTGTGTAAATGTTTTTTCATTTTCAACTTTTTTCGAAACAAAATAATGACAATCCGATAAAGCTGCTATTTGAGGTAAATGTGTTATACATAAAACTTGGTGCTTACAAGAAACCTGATACATCTTTTCTCCAACTCTCTTTGCTATAGTTCCACTTATACCTGTATCTATTTCATCAAATATAAGAGTTGGGATTTTATCTTTATCAACAAAAACACATTTAAGTGCTAACATAATTCTTGAAAGCTCTCCACCTGAAAGTACTTTTTCTAATGGCTTTAATGGTTCGCCTGGATTTGTAGAAATTAAAAAGGAAACTTCATCAAATCCTCTTAAATTAAAATTTTTACTTTTTTCTATAGATATTTTAATTTGAGATTTTCCCATACCAATATAAGCTAATTCATATCTAACCTTTTCTTCAAGGTTAACTGCATTAGTAACTCTAATATTATGCATTTCTTCTGATACTGCTTTCATCTCTTCTTCTATAATTTCTTTCTTTAAATTTAATTCTTTTATTATTTCTTCAGAATTAATCATTTCATCATATTGTAATTTTAATTTGTCTAAATAATTTAAAATTTCTTCTACAGACTCGCCATATTTTTTCTTATATAAACTAATCTCGTATATTCTAGAATTAATCTTCTCAAGTTCAAATTCATCATAATGTATTTCTGATGATAAATCTCTTACTTCTCTAGATATTTCTTCTAGAGTATATAAAGCTTCTTCCATTCTCTCTCTTTTATCTTTTAACTTTTCAAAATGTTTTTCAACTATAGATAATTCATTTATAGCCTTTGATATACCTTCTATAACTGAAATACCTTCCATTTGATTATCTAAAAGAGAGTAGGTTTTGTTTAAGGCTAAAGATATCTTTTCTGCATTAGAAAGTAGATTAAATTCTTCATTTAAACTTTCCTCTTCTCCAACTTTTAGTTTAGCCTTTTCTATATCTTCAATTTGAAATCTTATATAATCAACAAGTTTTTCTCTATCTTCATTACCATTTAGCTCTTTTATCTTCTCTAAAATTGAATTATGATCTTTTCTTAAGTCCTCAAATTTTTTTAAATAAATATCTAAATCTTCTCCTATAAAATCATCTAAATAATATATGTGAAAGGCTCTGTTTAGTAAGTTTTGATTTTGATGTTGTCCATGAATATCTAATAGTCCTTCTCTTATTCTTCTTAAATAAGAAAGTACTACTGATTTTCCATTAACCTTTATTATACTTTTCCCTGATAAAGTAGTTTCTCTTGATATTATAATCATATCTTCGTCTTCAATATCTAATTCTTTTAAAACTTCAATAACCTCGTCATTTTCAATTGAAAAAATAGCTTCTACAAAAGTTTTTTCTTCACCATACCTTATTAGGTCCTTTGAAAACTTTCCACCTAATACATAATCTATAGTATCAATTAATATAGATTTACCTGCACCTGTTTCTCCCGATAATATATTGAAGCCTTTTTGGAATTCTACGCATAATTCTTGAATTAATGCAAAGTTTTTTATATTTAATTGTAATAGCATATTAATCACCTTTAATTTTATAAAATCATTTTTCTAACTTTGTCTACTAACTCTTCTGCTTTATCTAAACTTCTAACTAATATAAAAATTGTATTATCTCCAGCAATTGTCCCAGCAACCTCTGTATCAAATAAAGTATCTATTGCTTCTGCAACTGCCATAGCTGATCCTGTCAAAGTTTTTACTACGACAAATTTATCTACATTTTCTACTGATATAGCTGCATTTGATAATATACTAGATAATTTATCGTTTATGTCTTTTGATTCCTTTGATGATGCAACGTATCTATAGTTTCCTGAAGCTCCTTGCATCTTAATTAGCTTTAATATTTTTATATCTCTTGATACAGTTGCCTGAGTTACATCAAAACCTGCCATTTTAAGTTCTTCTGCTAATTCTTCTTGAGTTTCTATATCTTTCTCATTAATTATTTCTAAAATTTTATTGTGTCTTTTCAATTTCAAATTAATCACCTTCACATTCTTCCCAGTTATTTAGAATTTTTGCCCGTAGTACCTTAAAATAATCATAATCATCAAATAAAACTATATTAGCATACTCTTTTGCTTTTCTTATTTTTATTATGGTTTTACTAGTAGTTTTTATAGCTTTTTGTCCATCAAATGTTATATATAGCTCTTCATCCCCATTTTCTGCTCTAACTTCAACCTCACTGCTACTATTTAAGATTATAGTTTGCATTCCCTTAGGATGAGGACATATTGGAGTTAATGCAATAACATCAACATCTGGATAAATAAAAGGGCCTCCAGCTGAAAATGAATATGCAGTTGAACCTGTTGGAGTTGAAATAATTAATCCATCACCTTTAAAACTATAGTATTTTTTCCCATCTATAAAGATTTGAAATCTTACCATTCTTGACAAGGTTCCTCTAGCTACAACTATATCATTTAATGCTAAGGATTCACTTTTTATATTTTCTAGTGGTAATTCACAAGTTAAAAGCATTCTTTTTTGAGATATATAGCTTCCTTCTTTTAATTTTGTAAAGGCTTTATCAATTTCAGAAACTTCTATACTTGATATAAAACCTAAGTTTCCAATATTAATTCCTAAGATTGGTACATCTAGCTTGCCGTTTATTCCTCTGGCAACACTTAAGATAGTTCCATCTCCCCCCAAAACTATTATAAGGTCTAGCAATTCTTTAAACTTATAATTTATTATATCATAACTATTTAACATAATTATCTCTATATTATTAAAATGTTTATAAAGCTTTTCCTTAACCTTTATAGCCACTTTATTGTCTTTATCTTTAGATGGGTTTATTGCAATAGCAACTCTCTTCATCCAAAAGCACCCCTTATTTTTATTTTACAAATCAAATATATTCATTTAAGACTTCAAAATATTTTGAAGCCTTAAATATACTAATTCTATAATAACTTTTACAATATATTGTGAGATTCATTTACTATTCTATCTATATCATCTAATGTAAATTTTGATTCTCTTTTTGCATCTTTAGTAAAATAAACTAAGTATTCAATATTCCCTTCTGGTCCCTTTATTGGGGAATAGCTTACAGCTAAAATATTTAAGTTTTGGCTAATTAAGAATTCAGTTATATTCATCACTACTTCTTTATGAACACTTATTTCTCTTACTACGCCCTTTTTCCCTACTTTTTCTTTTCCTGCTTCAAATTGTGGCTTTATTAATGCCACAACTTCTCCATTATCATTTAACAAACTTAAAGTAGCTGGCATTATTTTTTTTAATGAAATAAAAGATACATCTATAGAAGCAAAATCTGTTGTTTCACCTAGTTCTTCTGGGGTAACATATCTTATATTTGTTCTTTCCATACAGACTACTCTTGGGTCTGTTCTAAGTTTCCAAGCAAATTGTCCATAACCAACATCAATAGAAAATACTTTCCTTGCATTGTTTTGTAGCATACAATCAGTAAATCCTCCTGTGGATGCTCCAATATCCATACAAACTTTATTCTCTAAGTTCACCCCAAACTCTTTTATTGCTTTTTCAAGTTTTAGGCCACCTCTGCTGACATATGGTATTTCTTGTCCCTTAAAAATTATATCTGCATCAATGTTAACTCTTTCTCCAGCTTTGTCAACTCTTCTTCCATCAACAAAAATCTTTCCTGCCATTATATTTGTTTTGGCACGTTCTCTTGATGTAAATATACCCTTTTCAACTAATAGTATATCTAATCTTTCTTTTTTTCCAGACATCTTTATCTCCTTTATTTATTAAGTTCTATAATAGATTCTGCTATTCCTTCTGGATCTAATTTATTTTCTTTATAAAGTAAGTTTACATCACCTTGTGGTATAAATTTATCATTAAATCCTAATGACCTAAATTTATTATTAAATCCTAGTTCATTTAGTTTCATCAATACATAACTACCAAATCCACCATTCGTTATATTATCTTCAATTGTAACTATATCATATCCATCATTTACAAGTTCTTGTATCATATTAATATCCAATGGTTTTACAAATGTAGCATTTATTATAGTTGGATTAATTCCTTTATGTTCTAATATATCTTTAGCTAATAAAGCATGTTGAAGCATTTTTCCTACTGCTATTATGGCTATCTTTTCACCAGATATTAACTTTTCCCATTTACCATATTCTATTTTAGTTAATGGTAATATTTCTTTACAGCAATCAGCACCTCTTGGAAATCTTAAAGCAACTGGTCCATTTTGAGAAAGTGCCCATTTTAACATAACTTTTATTTCATCTAAATGCTTTGGTGCTAATACTGTCATGTTAGGTATTTGTGATAAATAAGATAAATCAAAAATACCTTGGTGTGTTTCTCCATCTTCTCCAACTAACCCAGCTCTATCTATTGCAAATACAACAGGCATATTTTGAATACATACATCATGAATTAATTGATCAAATGCTCTTTGCAAAAAAGTAGAATATACTGCAAATACAGGCCTTAAGTTTGCACTTGCTAATCCTGCTGCAAGAGTTGTTGCATGGGCTTCTGCAATTCCAACATCGAAGAATCTTTTAGGAAACTCTTTTGCATAATCCTTAAGCCCCGTTCCGTCAGGCATTGCTGCTGTAATAGCAACGATATCTTCATTACTCCTTGCAAGTTCTATCATTGCATCTCCAAATGCTTTTGAATAAGTTTTTGAGCTTGGAATATAAGCTTCTCCACTTTCTAAATCAAATGGACTTACACCATGAAATTTATTTGGATTTTTTTCTGCAAGATCATATCCTTTTCCTTTACTTGTGACTACATGTATTATAACAGGCTCATCAATTTTCTTTGCCTTCTCTAACACTTCTGTCATAGTTTGTATGTCATGTCCATTTATAGGACCTATATATTTCAATCCCATATCTTCGAAAAGCATAGACGGCACTACAAATTGCTTTATGCTGTCTTTAAATCTAGATATATAACTTGCAACCTTTGTTCCTGCCTTTGAAGATTTTAAAGTTTCATTTATATTTGACTTTAATTTATTGTATTTGGGTGCCATTCTTAAGTTGTTTAAATGAGTTGATAATCCTCCTACATTTTGAGAAATAGACATTTGATTATCATTTAAAATCACAATCATCTTTGTCTTGTTAAAACCTACATCATTTAATGCTTCTAAAGCCATACCACCAGTTAATGCCCCATCACCTATAACCGCAATTATTTCACTATCTTCTTTTTTTATATCTCTTGCTCTTGCCATACCTAAAGCTGCTGATATAGAAGTGCTGCTATGTCCTGTATCAAAGCTGTCATATTTACTTTCGCACCTTTTGGGAAATCCACTTAATCCATTATATTTTCTTAATTCATTAAATTTATCTTTTCTTCCTGTTAATATCTTGTGTATATAGCTTTGATGTCCAACATCCCAAACTATCTTATCCTTTTCTAAATTAAAACTTTTAAATAAACTTATAGTTAATTCTACAACTCCTAAATTAGAGGCCAAATGTCCTCCAGTCTTAGAAACACTATCAATTAAAAACTCTCTAATTTCTCCTGATAGAACTTCTAGTTCAACATTTGATAGTTCTTTGACCTTTTCTGGAGAAGTAATTTTATCTAATATTCTTCCCATAATTAAACCTTTCTTTCTGTTAAAATTCCCTATTTAATAAATCTAAAGTTAAATTTTCTAAATCAATAGACTCTACCGAAAGGCCCTTCAACAATTCAAGACATTCATTTGTTAAATTTTCACATTCTTTTTTACAATATTCTAACCCAAATAATGTTATGAAGTTAGATTTATGATTATTTTCATCACTTTTTATATTTTTGCCAAGCTTTGAAACATCTCCTATTATATCCAATATATCATCTTTGATTTGGAATGCTAAACCAAGCTTATTTCCAAATTTATCTAAAATTTCTATATCTTTATCTGGAGCTTCTGCAAGAATAGCAGCTGCTACAATAGATACTTTTATTAATTCTCCAGTTTTTTTACTATGCATATAAAGAAGTTCTTTTTTAGATATTGACTTTCCTTCATTTATAACATCTACTATTTGACCACCGATCATTCCCTCTGGACCTGCTGCTTCTGCTATTTCTCTTGATGCTTTTAAAGCTTTTTTTCCATGTTTAATAGAAAATTTTATCATTGAGCTCATTGCCTCATTTAGTAACATATCACCTGTTAACACAGCGATATTTTCTCCAAACTTTTTATGATTAGTTGGCATTCCTCTTCTTAAATCATCATTATCCATACATGGTAAGTCATCATGAATAAGTGAATATGTGTGAATCATTTCTATTGCTGAGGCCATTTCTATTACATCTTTATAATTATCTTTATATAAATTATACGTTAATAAAAATAATATAGGTCTTATTCTTTTTCCACCTATATTTAAGCTATAACTTGCTGAATCGTATATAATTTTATTATAACTTCCTTTATCTTTAAAATATACTGTTAAATAATCATTTATAATATTTCTATAATTATCTATAATATTACTCATTCTTTAGCTCCACTTCCATATTTTCTTTTATTGTTATTAGCTTTCCTTCTAAAGAATTTATTGTTTTATATAATTTATTGATAAGTTTAACTCCAGCTTCATATTCTTTCATTAAGTCCTCAAGTGGCAATTCACTACTTTCCATATTACTTAAAATAACTTGAAGATTTTTTATCATATCTTCGTAAGATTCTTTTTTCGCCAAAAATTCTCAACTCCTTATTCATTGGAAATAATTTTCCCCTTAACATTCCCATCTTTGAATATTATATTAATTTCTTCTAAGTTTTTTAATGTTTTTCTAGATGAAATTATATTTTTATCATTATCCTCTATAATTGTATATCCTTTTTTTAAAACATTTATAGGATTATGAGCTTCTAAAATATCATTTAAAGATTTTAGTCTTAGTTTTTCTTTTTCTATTTTATTGTTAATTAATTTTTTCATCTTATCTTGTATATTATCTACTTCTAAATAAGAATTAGATAATATAACCTCTGGATTATTTAATTGTAGTATTTTTTTATAATTAAATAATCTTTCTTTTTCATAATTAAACTTATTAAAAGCTATTTCCTTTATTCTTTTATTATAATTTTCTATTTCTTTTATTATATCACTTTCTAGTGGCACAGCAATTTCCGCAGCTTGAGATGGTGTTGATGCTCTATAATCGCTTACAAAGTCTGAAATTGTAAAATCAACTTCATGTCCAACAGCAGATATTATCGGAATCTTAGAACTAAATATTTCCTTAGCTAGTTCCTCTTCGTTAAAATTCCATAATTCTTCTATTGATCCTCCACCTCTACCAATAATTATAACATCAACATTCTTATTTGTATTAAAAAATTTTATTCCATCTATTATTGTTTTATATGCCTTTTCTCCTTGAACTAAAGCTGGATATAATACAATATCAACAAAGCTACTTCTTCTTCTTGAAACATTGATTATATCCCTAATTACCGCTCCAGTTGGTGATGTCACGACACCTATTCTTCTTGGCATTTTAGGTATGGCTTTCTTATGAATTTCATCAAAGTATCCTTCTTTTTGCAGCTGTTTTTTCAAGTTTTCAAACTTTATATGAAGTTCACCAATACCTTCTTTTTGTAATTTTTCTATATACAATTGCAAAGAACCAGTTTCTGGATAAATAGAACATCTTGCATTAGCTATAACTTCCATGCCCTCTTGCAATTTAAAATCTAAACTTATACTATTACTTTTAAACATTACACAATTGATTTTACTTGTTGAATCTTTTAAAGAAAAATATATATGTCCACTACTATGATATTTTAAGTTAGATATTTCTCCTCTAACTAAAAGATTATTTAATATAAAATCATTATCTAATGTTTTCTTTATGTAGCTATTAAGTTCAGTAACTGTTAATGTTTTAATTTTCATTATTTTCTAATGCCTCACATGTGTTTTTTATAAGCAATGTTGTTGTTAAAGCTCCAACACCTCCTGGAACTGGGGTTATCATTTTCACTATATCAGAAAGTTTATCAAAATCAGCATCTCCTGTAATTTTACCATTTACAGCTGAAGTTCCCACATCTATTATTATAGAATTGCTATTCACATATTCTTCATTTAGAAATTTAGGTTTTCCTATTGCGACCACTATTATATGCGCTGATTTACAAATTTCCTTTAGATTTCTTGTCCTTGAGTGGCAAATTGTAACAGTAGCATTTTTATTTAATAATAATTGTGCTACTGGTTTCCCTACAATATTACTTCTTCCTATTACTACAACATTCTTGCCTTCTAATTCTATATTAGATCTTTCTAAAATGTTTATAATAGAATTAGGTGTGCAAGGTATAAATGTTTTTTCACCGCAGTATAATTTTCCTTGATTAATATATGTTAAGCAATCTATATCTTTTTCTGGGGAAATTATATTAATTATCTTCTTTTCATTAAACGATTGTGGAAGAGGTAATTGTAATATTATCCCATCCACATTTTTATTATCATTTAGTAATTCTATTTCTTTAATCAAATCTTTTTCTGATATCTCTTCATTTAATAACAATTTTTCAAAATTGCATCCTAAAGAAAGAGCTACCTTTTCTTGATTATTTATATAATAGATAGACCCGCCATCATTCCCAACTAAAATAGATACTATTTTAGGAACCTTAAGTCCTTTTTCTTTTCTTTTTAATATATATTCCTTTATTTCTTCTTTTATATCATTTGATATTTCTTTGCCATTTATAATTTTCCCCATAAAAAATTCCCCCATTATTTTTTATAACTCTTTAAAAGCCCTATCTAAAACTCCATTTATAAATGAAACACTTTTCTCATCCGAATATTTTTTCGCTATCTCAATTGCTTCGTTTATAGCAACCTTTTCTGGAACATCTTCTAAATACAGCATTTCTGCAATAGCTAATCTAAGTATTGAAATATTAACCTTTGATATTCTATCTAACTTCCAGTTAATTAATGAACCCTCAATTTTTTTGTCTATTTCATTCATATTTTCTTCAACCTTAGCTAAAATTTCTTTTATATACTCTAAATCTATAGTCTTTAAATTCATTTCATAATCTTCTATAAATGTTTCAATTGTTTCCTCTAATGTATTTTTGCTTAAAGTCATTCCAAAAAGCAATTCCATTGCTATTTCTCTCGATTTCTTTCTATTCATTTTATCCTCCTTAGTATCTTGATACTATTATTATTAACTTTCTATAACTTTCTAATCATAAATATACTACAACAATTTTATTTAAAGCACAAGGAAAACACCCTCTGAAAAATCAGAGGGTGAAATTAATTTTCCTTACTTTCTTCTTTTTCAGTTTTTGGTAGATAAATGCTTTGAACATTTATGTTTACTGAATCAACGTTTAATCCAGTCATTGTTTCTACTGTTCTCTTAACATTTTCTTGAACAGCATTTACTACTTCTGGTATTTTTATACCATACTCTACTGCTAAATTTAGGTCTATTACAGCACTATTTTCATTTAATGTTACTTTAACATTTTTTCCTATATTCTTCTTACCTTTTAATAATTGTGATATGTTGTTACCACCTAATTGTTGTAAGTCTTCTACGCCTTTAATTTCTTCTGCTGCAATTCCAGCTATCACACTAACAACTTCATCAGAAATTTTCACTATTCCTAAATTATCATCATAATTTTTATTTTCCATATATTTACCTCCTAAAGGTTTTGATGACAAAACTCTTTTTTTCTTATGTTCATTATATCAAACCAATAATTATATTACAACGAATTATTTCTTTGACTCTATTATAACATCACTTATTCCTGAAACATTTTCTGCTATTTCTTGGATTGCTGAACTGTCAGCATCTGTTATTTCTTCAGATTTAACCACTACTCTAACCTTATTTCCTTCTATAGAGCATAGTACATCTTCAAAACCTTGGTTTTTAACATTTACTTCTATTCTTCCTTCTTGATCTATAAGCATAGTTTTTTCTATATATTCGTTATTAGCAATGTCTTTTTGCTCTTGTGATACATTCACATCATCTTTCATTGAAGCTAATTGTTGAAGTGTTGCTGCATCTTTTTGTTCTTTTTCGCTTCTTAAACCATAAAAATAATCTTGTGTTCCTAGAGTTTCCTTATCATCTTTCTTTTCATTATCCTTATTTTCCTCTGTTCCTCGTGATATTACTTGGCTAAAGTCTGTTGGATCATTTAGTCCTGTCTTATTTAGTCTTGCTGCTATAACTCCTACACATACTATAAGAGCCATTAGCGTGAAAATAATTCCAAATTGTTTTCTTGTCATTTTTGGTTCCCCCCATCTATTTTTCATTTTAATTATATGCTAATTTTTCATAGGATATACATTAACCTTATCTATTGAAATACCGTATAATCCAGATACGGCTACTTGTATATCGTATTTAACCTTTGCACTACTTGCACCCTCTGCTACTACCATAACTCCACTTATCTCCGGTTTATTTATTTGTAGAATATACGGTTCATTTTTTCCATTATCTACAGACATAACAACTTTAGTTCCATCAGTTTGATTAGTATTTTTTCTCTTTCCACCTTGATTATCAGTTTCTTCTGTTATTGCCTCTTGGGTTGTTTCTTCTGTTGCAGGAATCTTTACTTCTCCACTTTTAAAATGAATTTTAACATCAACTTCTCCTACATTTTCAATTTTACTTAAAAGATCCTTTAATTCTTTTTTTTCCTGTGCTTCAAAATTATTCATAGTTTCTTCAACTTGATTTTGTAAATCTGATGAGTTTTTTATAATACTAGTACCATTCGTTTGTTTATCTTCTTTTTTTCTTGCATTAGTTAAAAAACTAATAGCTAGTAAAACAAAAGCTAAAACTAATGCAATACATACTGCATTTAAAAACTTTTTATCATTTATAATAGTAGATAGCTCTTTTTTCCAATCACCTTTCCCCATTTTCTCACTCCTATCAATTTACTTTATAAATTTTTATCTTATCTTTTGAAACATTTAGTACTTCTGATAAGTAACTCGCTATTTCATCTTCTTTTTCTACTTTATCTTCTTGTGAGTACACGCTTTTACTATTTTCTTGCGTATTTATTATGACCTTTTGTATTTTTGAAACATCTTTATTTTTAACTCCAACTTCAACTGTATTAATGGAGTATTTAATGTTATCCATATCAACTTCGCAGTCTATTTCACTTGAAAATTCATTTTCATTAAATTTTTCTTTTAAAATTCTATTACAATTTTCTTCTAAATTTTTCTTAAATGTATTTTGTCTATTATTGTTATATTCCTTATTAACTTCAATACTTTGATTTTCGCTTAAATCTATATACTTTTGAATTTGTATTGAAATACTTTCTTCACCCTTTGTAAAGACAGAAATTATAGGAGATAGCATAATTGCTATAAATATTAAACCTAAGACAAATTTTAAGTACTTTTTCATGTTGTTATCTGGTGCTATTAATTCTACTGCAGTCATCAATATAAGCATTGTAACTAGGGTTATAACAAATTCCTTTAATTCCTCCATTGCCTTCTTTACCCTCCTATAACAAATTTCCCTGCCGATGCCATGATTGCAAGTAGTACAAAAAACATTAAACTTACAGACAAAACGCATGATAGTATTAGTATTAATGAGTCTCCGGCTGCTGCTATTGAATTTGTAATTCTTTTATCACTTATTGGTTCTATTATGGCTGCAGTTATTTTATACACAAATGAAATCAAAATTATTTTAATTATTGGATACAACATCATAAGTATTATTATGATTAACCCAACAGAGCTTATGGCATTTTTTATTATTAATGAATATCCTGCAACTGATGCTATTGCATCTGAAAAAGCTTTCCCAACTATTGGAATAAAATTATCTATTGCAAACTTTGCTGTTTTTAGCGTAACCGCATCTATTGTTGATGAGGTTATTCCCCTTACTGTCAATAGCCCTATAAATATCGTTAATATTATTCCTTGAAACCATATTGTTATTTGCTTAGTAAGTTTGCACAAGTTACTTATTTTATTTTCAGTAGAAATATTATTTGCAAATTCTAATACAAAGGTTACAAGTATTAAAGGTATAATTACAGTTGTATAAATTCTTGGAATAATTAGTGTAGCTCCAATAACTATAGGATCCATAGTTGCAGCTTGTGTGAATCCACCTATTGTGCCAATCATCATAACTAATACTGGTAAAATAGCTGACATAAAATCAGATAAATCCTTTATTACATCAACTGCTATATTTATAGAAACTATAAAGCTTTTTGATAAAATCACTATTAACAATGCATAGCATGCAAAAAATGCTATGTTTGATATCCCTTCACTTGAAAAAGCATCTTGTAAATTTTTAAGTAGTGCACATATTATTGCAATTACTATTATGCTTACTGATAATGCTAAAACTGTTTTTACTTCTTTAAATAGAAAGCTTACAACTGCATTACTAATGGTTTTGAAGGATAAATTTCCTTCTCCATTTTTAATATAACCTTTTATATATTCAACTGGATCTAAATCATTCATTATCTCAATATCAGACTTCATATTATTTATATAGTTATATAGTAAATTTAACTTACCATCTATTTCTTCATTTTCTAATTTAAATTCCTCTATATTCTTTTCAGTATTAATCTCTATGTTGTTTGTATTATCTTCATTAGCTAAAACACTTTTACCTGGAAGAATTATAAAAGTTATTATAATTATACTTATTACTAATATAATTCTATTTGTAAACATACTTTTTATCATAAAAACACCTACAATATTTGTAAAATTGATTGAAGTACAGCCATAAGTATTGGTATTGCTAATGTTAATATTAATATTTTTGCTGAAAAGTCAACCTTACTTGCTATACTAGAAGCACCTGCATCTTTACATATTTCACTACAAAAAGTAGCTAAATACGCTATAGCTAATATTTTTAAAACAACACCTATATATACCATATCAATATTAGCTTTATTAGCTATATCTTTTATAAAGTAAATTACATCATTAAGTTGTGTAATGATGAATAAGAAAATTATTACACCTGCCGATAATGATATTAGTATTGATATATCACTTCTTCTATCTTTAAAAACTAGAAATATAAATAATGCAGCAAAAGCAAAGGCAACAATCTTAATAATCTCCATAATTACACCTATAGCATAAACATGGTTCTTATTGTATTAAATAGATTACTTATTAGACCTATTACAGTAATCAATATAATTACTATTCCTGCAATATTAGTTATTACAGCAATATCATCCTTACCACTTGCCTTTAAAACCTTATCAATAACTATAATTAGTACCCCCATAGCCCCTATTTTAAATATAATACTTACATCTAGCATTTATTACCCTCCTATTAAATTAAAAAAATTGATATCATCGCACCTATACATATTCCTAGTACTCTATACATTTTTATATTCTTTTTTGCCAATTCTTCAGCAGCCTTACAATTTAATTTCATATTTTCTATTGTCAAATTAAATAGTTTATCTTGTCCATATACTCCAGACTCTCCAAGAGATCTTAAAAAGTCTTTAACTATCCTCTTATCTTCATCCTGCAAATAAAATTCTGATTTATTTTTCTTATATTCTTTTTCAAAAGCTTCATATACGCTTGTACTTTCACTTTTTAAGAGTTTGTCTGAAACATTAGATAAAACATAATTAATAGGTGATTCTACCTTTAATGAAATATATTTTAGAGCCTCTGGCAGAGGTGTATTAGTGTACATTACTTCATTATTTAAAAATAATACTGATTTTAGTATTGAGTTAAGTTGTCTACTTCTCTTTTTAAAGCTTTCACCATAATAAAATCCTATATAAGTACAGGATAGAAAAATAATAATAACTGCTGTTATCTTAAGCACTTAAACTCCCCCTCCACTCCTATTGAATATATTTGTTCTATTGTTCCTGCACCTTTTCTATTACTTAATATAACTATTCTATCTAAAATAGAGTTTTCTAATAAATCCTTAAATACTCTTCTCTTATAAACATCTTCTATACTATAACCATGTATTGTTACTATAATATTTACTCCTGAATTAAAAGCCATATGCAATGCTTCAACATCTCCATCAGTACCAATTTCATCACAAATAAGTATATCTGGAGATAAGCTTCTAATAGCCATAATCATTCCTTCCTTTTTCAAACAATTATCTAAAATATCACTTCTTATCCCAACATCTAATTGAGCCACACCATTAAAGCAAGCTGCAATTTCACTTCTTTCATCTATGATAGATACCTTTTTCCCCTTTAAATCTATAAGTGGCATTCCTGAAGAGATGTTTCTTGCTATATCTCTTAAAATTGTTGTTTTACCACACTTCGGAGGAGATACTATTAAAGTGTTAAACACTCTATCTTCTTTAGTTATGTATTTCATAATTTCATTAGAGCATCCAGTGACTTCTCTACATATTCTTATGTTTAAAGAGGATATATTTCTTATAGTTCTAACTTCTCCATTTACTAAAACACATTCTCCTGCTATACCAATTCTATGTCCACCTCTTATAGTTATATAACCTTGTTTTATTTCTTCTTCATATGCATATAATGAATAATTAGATACCTTTACCAATATCTGCTTTATATCTTCAATTGTGGTAACATATTTTAATATTATTTCTTTATGTGATGTATTAATTATTATAGCTTTATTAACTTTTATTCTTATTTCTTGAACAGGTTCCTTTAAAAGTATTTCTTTAACTTCATTGCTTATTTTTAAAGGGAGTACCTTTAAAATTTCTTCCTCATATCTCACCTTATCACTTCCTTTTGTAGTGTTATATTTAAACTTATTTCTTTCTATCAAATAATATTCATACTTATAATTAAATATGTAAAATATTTTTATTTAATATAAAAAAATTAAGCTAAAAATAAAATACCTACCAATTAAATAATGAACTGCCCCCTGTCAAGTAGACAGGAGGCAGTTCAATTGGTAGGTATTTTATTTATTTATTAAATTATATTGCTTCTTTATTACAGAAAGGACATGGTATTACTTTATTATTATTTATAGATTCTTTTTCAACAAAAATAGGCTTATTACAATTTTTGCAATTTACTTCTATGTATTCATCTTCCATTTCTATAAGATCTTCTATAGAAACTTCCTCAAATAACTCATCTTGTAACCCTGTAATATCTTCGTCCATATATTGAACACTTTCTTCTAAATTATCCTGTCTCTCCTTCATATTCTCAATTTCATTTGACATATCATCTAAAACCGACAAAATATTGTTGAAGATATTACTGTATTTATCATCATTAACACTATGAATATTTATTTTTATTTTTTCTATTTTATTTTTTATATTACTCATATATTCACTTCCTTTTAAACAGAAATACTATCTATTCAAATTATACCCTAAAATTGGATAATATCTATAAAAAATTTTTTTGATTTATATTCTAAATTAAGGGGATGTCTGCGACATCCCCTTATCACTATACTATACTCTTTCCATGTATTCACCAGTTCTAGTGTCTACTCTTATTACATCTCCTTCATTAACAAACATAGGAACATTAACAACTGCACCTGTTTCTAATGTAGCAGGCTTTAATGCATTTGTTGCCGTATTTCCTTTTATTCCTGGATCTGTTTGAGTTATTAATAATTCAACAAAGTTTGGAGCTTCTACTGAAAAAGCTTCTCCTTTATAGAACTTAATTATAGCAAACATATTTTCTTTTATGAACTTTATAGCATCTTCTACTTTTTCGTAGTTTAGTGGAATTTGTTCAAAAGTTTCTTGATCCATGAAGTAGTATAATTCTCCATCTGAATAAAGATATTGCATTTCTTTTCTTTCAATTACTGCTTCTTGTAATTTAGCAGTTGGGTTAAATGTTGTATCAGTAACTCCCCCAGAAATAACATTTCTTAATTTTGTTCTTACAAAAGCTGCACCTTTACCTGGTTTAACATGTAAGAAGTCTATTACTGTATAAACTTGTCCTTCATACTCGAAAGTAGCACCTTTTCTTAAATCTCCTGCTGATATCATTAAATATACCTCCAAAAACTTTATTCCATATTTAGCATAACCTTTTGTTATCTAATTCGTCATAACTTCAACAATGTTTATGACATAACAAAAATATTTTATCAAAATTCACAAATAAATGCAATTACTTATCCGAACTTAAAATAAATATTGTCATTATTTACTTATTAATTCTAACTCTAATAAAATATTTTCTTTATCATAATTTAAATTATAATCATTAACATAGTATCCATTAATTTTTTCTAAATCATTCATTACAAGATCCTTATTGCCCTTTAAAACACATTTAATTACCCAATTTGTTTCATTAATTTTATTATAACTCAATATTGTTAAATTATTTATATTTT
>JAQCTH010000024.1 GCA_027686065.1 Clostridiaceae bacterium AF10-41 | reverse complement strand
GGTTATCAAAATTTATTAATTGTATAATACTATTTTCATCAATAGTTGGTGGAGTTTTTTCAATAGTTGCCAATCAAATAAATATATTTATTTATATTTGTATTCTATTTTCCCTAATTTACGGATTTATAGAATTGGTTTATAAAAAAGCTTAATTTTCTATGTTTAATTAATATTTCTTCATAATATCATACCTTAAGTAATAGTATTAAATATAATTATTATTTGAGGTAAATTTATGAAAAAAAAATTGTTTTACTATCTATCATTAATTACTAGTTTAGTATTATTATCTGTTTCTATATTTTTTAATTTTACATATTCACCTTTTAATGCTGATAATGTAAAGGCAAATATTGCTGCATTTTCTTCTGAAACTTATGGCGGCAGACTATCTGGTAGCAATGGTAATTTACTAGTTGGAGAAATTATAAGAAAAAACTTCGAAGATAACAAATTGGTTCCACTTAATGAAAGCTTTAAAGAAAGCTTCAAAACATTATGTCCTATAACTAATAATAGTTCCCCTTATCTTAAAATCTTCTCTGGTGAAGGTATTGTAGAAACTTTAAAATATGGAGTTGATTATAAGGAGGATATGATTAATTTCAGAATCAGTAATTTAAGTTTTTCTAAGGATGATAAAGTAAATATTTATACAAATTCTATTGAAGTAATAACTAACGAAGGAAATTGTTTATTTTATGTATCTCCTAATAATGATTTTTCTTTTAGAAGTTCTTTTATCAGTGATTTTGCTTATGACATGATGGTTTTGATAAATACTAATACTTATAATAAAATTCTAGATTCTATACGTTCTGGTCTAAGTATTTCTGTAAACTTACCATTTACTACTTGCGAAAAAGAACTGGTTAACATAGTAGGGGTTTTAAAAGGTTCTTCTAGTGACCTACCTCCTCTTGTATTAACTGCTCATTATGATCATTTAGGTGTAGATGGTTTAAAAAACACTTATTACGGAGCTTTGGATAATGCCTCTGGAACTGCATTTTTATTAGAACTGCAAAAAACCTTATCAAGTTATGGTAAGCCTAAAAGAGATATAATTTTTGTAGCATTAAATGCTGAAGAGTTTGGGTTACTTGGCTCAAAAAGCTTTGCTGAAAATAATCTTGATAAGCTAAAAGAGGCAGAAGTAATTAATTTTGATATGATTGGTAGCAAAGGATATCCTCTTACTTTAATGCTTGGATCATCATATAAAGATAAAGATTCTGAGCTTCTTAAATCTGTTGAAAAAATGGCGAAGAAAAACAATGTTGATACTAAAGTTGTTTATGAGGATTCAAGTGACCATGCAAGTTTCAATAATTTAGGAATAGATTCTTTAAGCTTTTGTCATAGTGATATGAGTAAAATTCATACTCCTAATGATAAAGTAGAATTCATAAGTACTGATGCTATAGATAGTGCATACAGTGTAATTGAAGATAAGATAAATAAATCTGCTTATGGAACCTTAACTGTATTTTTCCATAGTAAATCTTCACTGTTTACTTTCGCCATATTATTTGGATTTTTGTTATCTTCCCCTTTTATAAGTTATATAAAAAGAAAAAAAGTCTCTTAATTAGTATTGGCTTATAAATTTTATAAAACCATGTAAAAATAACAAATCTATTTTTACATGGTTTTTAATTTCTATTAGAGCTATAGGTTATTACTCTTTAAATATGCTGTTATGAAATTATCTATTTCACCATTCATAACTGCATTTAAATTTGATGTTTCTTCACTTGTTCTATGGTCCTTTACTAAATTATATGGATGGAATACATAAGATCTTATTTGGCTACCCCATCCCATATCCTTTAATTCTCCAGTTAAATCTTCTATTTTTTCTTTATGAGCTCTTTCTTTTAATTCTATAAGTTTAGATTTAAGCATAGACATAGCTGTATCTTTATTTGCAAATTGACTTCTTTCATTTTGGCATTGAACAACTATTCCTGTTGGTAAATGGGTTATTCTTATTGCAGATTCTGTTTTATTAACGTGCTGTCCTCCAGCTCCACTTGATCTGTATGTATCAATTTTTAAGTCATCACTTTTTATTTCAATATCTTGATCTTTTGTAAGCTCTGGAAGAACTTCAACTGATGCAAAAGATGTTTGTCTTTTACCATTTGCATTGAATGGAGATATTCTTACTAACCTATGAACGCCCTTTTCAGCCTTTAAGTATCCATATGCAAATTCACCCTTCACCTTTAATGTTACACTTTTTATTCCGGCTTCATCTCCTTCTAAATAATCAATAGTTTCTACCTTGAAGCCTTTTTTTTCACACCATCTAGTGTACATTCTTAGTAAAATTTCTGTCCAATCATTTGCATCACTTCCACCAACACCTGCATGTAATGTCAATATTGAATCATTTCTATCATATTCACCCGATAAGAGAAGTTCTATTCTATATTCTTCAACATCTTTTTCTATAAGTCTAATTTCTCTTATAACTTCATTTATAGACTCTTGATCTTCTTCCTCTATCAATTCTGATAAAACTTCAATATCCTCAACCCTTGAGGATAAGGAATTAAACCTATCTATCTTATCCTTAATTCTCTTACTTTCTTTAGTAACTTCTTCTGCCCTTTTTATATCTTCCCAAAATCCACTTTCTTGCATTTGAAGTTCTAATTCCTCTAATTGTTTTTGTAGTGCTTCCTTGTCAAAGAGAAGCCCCCATTTCCTTTATAGTCTTTTTTATATCATTAAGCTTTCCTAATTCAGCTTCTAACTTGATTATCATAACATCACCCTATTCTTTTTTATTTTTAAAAACTAACTATAGATATAACTCAAAAACTCTATAATACTTTGGATGATTATATAAAGAATTCACAATTCACAGTTCACAGTCCACAATTTAGATACTAATTCAGCTTAGCTGAATTATGAAAAATATATTTCTAAACTCCTTTAGAGTTTATACCTTAATTGTGAATTGCTCATTGCGCATTGTGAATTAGTTTATATCTAAATATTTAGTATTTTATACTATCATGGTATAGAAAACAATTTATATATATTTTATGCTTCTCTTCCACAACAGTTTTTATACTTTTTCCCACTTCCACAAGGACATGAATCATTTCTACCTACTTTTGCTTCATTTCTAACAGGCTTCTTCTTTACGTCTGAATCATCTCCACCATGGCTTGCTGTTGTTTCTTCTGCTACTCTTTCTCTTTCAACAGGTTTTTGAATTTGAATATGGAATAGGAACTTTACTGTATCTATTTTTATTCCATTTATCATTTCTTCAAACATAGCACTACCCTCCATTTGGTATGCTTGTATTGGGTCTAATTGCTTATATGCTCTAAGTCCAATACCTTGTTTTAAATGATCCATATTGTCTATATGATCCATCCATTTTTGGTCTACCACTCTAAGAAGTATTACTCTTTCAACTTCTCTAAATTGTTCTTCACCAAATTCTTGTTCCTTTTCATTATAAATCTTCATCAACACATCTAATAGCTTATTAATCATCTCATCATTAGATAATTCTGCTAAATCTTCAACTTTCACTATTCCATGTGGTAAACATATATCTTCTAGATATTTTATTAATTTATTTATTTCTTCTTCAATATTTTCATTTACACCATCTAAATGCGCTTTCACAGCATCAGATACTAATTCATTAACCATTTGATTAATTTGTTCTCTTAGATTTTTTCCTTCTAGAACTTCAGATCTTTGTTTGTAAATTACTTCTCTTTGCATATTCATAACATCATCATAACCGATAAGATTCTTTCTTATGTCAAAGTTATTACCTTCAACCTTCTTTTGAGCATTTTCTATAGCTTTACTTACCATCTTATGATCAATAGCTTCATCTTCTTCTAAACCTAATCTCTCCATTATTCCTTGGATTTTTTCTGATCCGAATATTCTCATTAAATCATCTTCTAAAGATATATAGAATGCTGATTCTCCTGAATCTCCTTGACGACCAGATCTACCTCTTAATTGGTTATCTATTCTTCTTGATTCATGTCTTTCTGTGCCTATTATCTTTAATCCGCCGACTTCTTTAACGCCTTCCCCAAGCTTAATATCAGTACCTCTACCAGCCATATTAGTTGCTATAGTTACACTACCTAACTCACCAGCATGAGAAATTATTTCCGCTTCCTGTTCATGGTACTTAGCATTAAGAACTTTATGCTTAACTCCTCTTTTCTTAAGTAAAGAAGATAAGTACTCTGATTTTTCTATACTTACTGTACCAACTAAAACGGGCTGACCCTTTTTATTAGACTCTATTATGTCTTCTATAATAGCATTATACTTTCCTTTAGTGTTTTTATATATTAAATCACTCTTATCTAATCTGGCAACTGGCTTATTAGTTGGAACAACTATAACATCTAGTGCATAAATTTCTCTGAATTCATTTTCCTCTGTTAATGCTGTACCTGTCATACCAGATAGTTTTTTATACATTCTAAAGTAATTTTGGAATGTTATTGTTGCAAGAGTTTTAGATTCTCTTTCAATCTTAACTCCTTCCTTTGCTTCAATAGCTTGATGAAGACCATCTGAATATCTTCTACCTTCCATAAGTCTACCTGTAAATTCATCAACTATTATTACTTGCCCATCCTTTACCATGTAGTCCTTATCTATTTTCATTCCGTAGTTTGCTTTTAATGCTTGAGTTATATAGTGTTGTAATTCTAGATGTTCTGCATCTGCATAGTTATCTATTCCAAAAGCTCTTTCTGCTTTTTCAACACCAGCTTCTGTTAGCATTACAGAATTAGCTTTTTCATCAATTGTATAATCTTTTTCAGCTAATAATTGCTTTACGAAATTATCTGCAACATTATAAAACTTAGTTGACTTTTCTCCTGCTCCTGAAATTATAAGTGGTGTTCTCGCTTCATCAATAAGTATTGAGTCAACTTCATCTACAACTGCAAAGTTTAATCTTCTTTGAACTCTTTCTTCCTTATAAATCACCATATTATCTCTTAAGTAATCAAAACCAAATTCATTATTAGTTCCATATGTTATATCTGCTGAATATGCTTCTCTTCTTTGTTCTGATGTTAATCCATGAACTATACATCCTGTAGTTAAACCTAAGAAATTATATAGTTTTCCCATCCACTCTACGTCTCTTGTTGCTAAGTAATCATTAACTGTTACTAAGTGAACACCTTCACCTGTCAATGCATTTAAATATAATGGAAGTGTTGCAACTAAAGTCTTACCTTCCCCAGTTTTCATTTCTGCGATTCTTCCTTGGTGAAGAACCATTCCCCCTATAAGTTGAACTCTATAGTGTTTCATTCCTAAAGCTCTCCATGCAGCTTCTCTACATACTGCAAAAGCTTCTGGTAATAAATCATCTAGTGATTCTCCCTTTTGTAGTCTTTCTTTAAATTCATCAGTTTTAGCTTTTAGTCCTTCATCTGATAATTTTTGCATTTCTTCATCTAATTCTTCTATTTTATCTGCAATTTTTTGTAGTTTCTTTACTTCTCTCTCACTATATGACCCGAATACTTTTTCCAAAAATCCCATGCTAATTTTCCTTCCAATCACTTTATTTTATTTTCTCTTATTAGTTTAATCATATTATTTTATTTATATAAGTTTTACTAATAATTATTTATTATTTATTATTTATTAGTTATTAATTAAAATTCCTTTAAAATTATACCATTTTACTAATAATCAATTCAAGAAATAACTTAATATTAATAATATTATAACTAAAAAGGAAGTGCATTGCACTTCCTTTTATTAATTTAATTGAATATTAACATAAATTTAAATATAATCTGGTTCTAACAAACCGTAATCGCCATCTTTTCTCTTATATATAACACATATTTTATTTTCATCTGAATCTTGATAAACAAAGAAATTATGTCCTACTAATTCCATTTGAAGTATTGCTTCATCTACTGACATTGGCTTAACACCAAATCTCTTGACTTTAACAACTTCTCCATCATTTTCTTTTATTTCGTCACTTAAAGCAACTTCATCTAATTGTGGGAATCTTAATGACTCATTGTTTCTTCTTGATAACTTTGTTCTTTGCTTTCTAATTTGTCTTTCTAATTTAGCTACAACTAAATCTATTGACTTATACATATCCTCTGTTGCTTCTTCAGCTCTTAATATTATTCCATTAAACGGTATAGTTATTTCTACCTTTTGTTTATTTTTTTGTACTGATAAAGTAGCCTTTGCTTCTACCTCCGGATCAAAGTATCTTTTCACCTTTGAAAGCTTTTTTTCTATCATCTCTTTTAATGCTGGTGTTACTGTTGTATTTTTTGCTATTGTTGAAACTCTCATATAAGTTCATCCCCTTTCTATAAGCTATATGTAGCTTAATAGATTAAATTTTTGTTATATATATATTATACTATTCTCAAGCTCCTTTAATCAAGGGGAATAAGGTTAATTGACAGAAAATTCACTTTATTTTACTCATTGTAACTTCTGTTTACTCTATCTTTTATATATTTAAAAAATAAAAAAATAGCCACCAGTAAAAACTAATAGCTATTTTTTTGTAAAGTCAGCTGACCTGGATTTTGACCCCACACTCGCCTACTGGAGCTTTTGCTACTCGGAATTAACCTCTCACTACTAACCCTCTCAATTTTCTTGGTAGGACTTACTTCTATACCGCACCATGCTCATTAGGAACTTTTCCAAACTTACGTGGATCGTTTTGCCTGCGACTGGCATCGACTTTCATCCACAGACCTCTCTTTACATTATTATTATATATAACTTTTGGCAACTGTCAACATTTTTATTGAACAAGCTCCATTATTTATAAGTAATTTTTCGCACTCCAATAAAGTTGCACCAGTCGTTACAACATCATCTATTAATATGATATTTTTATTGCTTATATTTCTACTGCTTCTAATTCCAAATGCTCCCTGTATATTTTTTAATCTATCTTCTTTTGATAAAGTTTTTTGCTCTTTTATATTTTTTATTTTAATAATATCCTTATACACCGGTATATTTAATTTATCACCTATTTTATTTGCCATAAATTCACACTGATTAAATCCTCTTTCCTTTAAGGATTTTTTGCTACTTGGAATGAAAAATATAGCATCTGCTTTAATATTATTTTCTTCTATTAATTTACATAAGTAATTTGATAATATATCTCCACAAATAAAATTTTTTTTATATTTAAATTCTAATACTAATTTTTTCATTACACCACTATAATAACCATATGATATTATGTTGTAATTTTCCTTTACCCTTATTATCTTTTTGTTACATATTGGGCATAGCCCTATAAATTCACTTCCACATGATATGCACTTATTTATTGGTGGATATATTATATCTAGAAATTCATTAAGAAATTCTTTTAATAATTTAATAAACCCTTTTCCCATATCTCTTTATTATAACCTCTTGTCATATTCTTAGCTAAATCCATATCTTTTGATATTTCTTTAGCAACTAAAATTACTTCTCCCATTTTATCACCTTTAGTATTTTTTCCTACATCTGAACAAAAGTATATTATCCTTTTATAACTATAAAAAATATCATCTGAAAATAATGCTACTATATCTATATCATTTATCTCCTTTGCATAACTTCTTATATTATTTGTAATTACAAATACACTTTTATTTTTTAATTTATATATTAATTCTATTTCTTTTAAATTATCTCCCTTTAAGAATTTAATTATTCTTACATCCTTAATCTTTAATTCTTCTTTATAGTAATTATATAATTTATTTATTTTTTCTTCTGTTGGAACAAATATAATAACTTTC
Source organism: Clostridiaceae bacterium AF10-41 (assembly GCA_027686065.1). Lineage (GTDB taxonomy): Bacteria > Bacillota > Clostridia > Clostridiales > Clostridiaceae > Clostridium. Next base: position 38,700 of record JAQCTH010000024.1, on the reverse strand, counting down.
CTATTATTACTTTTAAACCACATTAAATAATCATATAAAGTATACGGTATATCCTCATCTAATTTTACTCTTGTTGTAATTATTCTTGGTTCTACAAAGGGCTTAGCCCTTTTAAAATCTGAAAGGAACATACTTTTCCCCATATTAACTATTTTTTCTATAGAAAATATTATCATTCTATTCCCATATAGATATAAATCTTCTACACATTCTCTTAAGTTTTCTTTTGAAATTTTTGAATAAGTACTTATGTCATCAAATATACATAAGTCATAATTTTTTTTTATTTTACTTGTACTTACAAAGTTTAAAAATGTTAAATCTTCTTTTCCTTCTTTTTCTTCTATATATGAATAAGTAAAATTAAGATTCCGTTCTTTTAATATTTCTACTATCTCTTTATTAGGTTCATTTCCACCCCAAATATATAATATTTTCTTATTCTCTTTTAATACATTCTCTATTAAGCCTATAAATATTAATGCACTATTATACGGGTTAGTTATTATAGTTAGTATTTTTGATTGCTTGTTATACCATTTATTTATCCTAGAAGTACAATTATTAAACTCCCTAATTTTTATTAGCCCTTTATCTAACATATAACTCTCCTCATTTACTCAATAAAAACATCTTTACTTGTTATATCTATAATTCTATCTTTAAGTGATGAGTATCTTTCCATAACTTTTTTATTTGAAACCATATATTTTAATGCTTTTGGAATACCAACAACTACAACTAGTTCTTTTGCCCTAGTTATGGCCGTATATAGTAAATTTTTGTTCATTAAAAATGGTGACCCCATAAAAGCAGGAGTAATAATTACTTTAAATTCACTTCCTTGACTTTTGTGGATAGTTATGGCATAAGCTAATTCTAATTCATCTAAATATATATAGTCATAAACTACCTTTCTTTCATCATCAAATACTATTGTTATAGTTTTTTCTTCTTCATTTATGCTTTGTATAAATCCCATATCTCCATTGAATACACCTACACCCTCACTCTCTCCGTTCCCATTGACTCTAACCCATTTTAAAGAATAATTATTTTTAGTTTGCATTACTTTATCACCTTCTCTAAAAATAACTTCCTTTAACTCTTTTTCTTTTTTGGTAGATGCCTTAGGATTCAAAACTTCTTGTAATTTGTTATTTAAGTTTTGTACCCCTAATATTCCCTTTCTAGTTGGAGTAAGAATTTGTATGTCTCTATACTTATCCCACCCTTTATTAAATTTAGGTAATCTTCTGTTTATTAAATCAATTATAGTAAATAATATCTCTTCTAAATCTTCTTTATTTTCAAAGAAAAAATCTCCATCTCTTCTATTTATATATGGCATTTCCCCATTATTTATTTTATGAGCATTGGTTACAATTAAACTTGCTTCTCCCTGTCTAAATATATCCTTAAGTCTTACTACCTTTATAAAATTACTTTCTATTAAATCCTTTAATACATTTCCTGCTCCTACTGAGGGTAATTGATCTACATCACCAACTATTATTAACCTAGTTCCAAGTTTTATGGCTTTAAGTAGACTATGCATAAGCATTATATCTATCATTGATGCTTCATCTATTATAACTACATCAGCTTCTAATGGCTCTCCTTCACCTTTTCCAAAATAGGAATTTTCATCTTCACTTACACCCATTTCAAGTAGTCTATGTATTGTTTTAGCTTCCCTTCCAGTAGATTCTGTCATTCTTTTAGCAGCTCTTCCAGTTGGTGCACCTAATAAAACCTTCATTCCATTATTCTCATATATTTCTATTATTGCTTTTATTATTGTGGTTTTCCCTGTGCCAGGTCCCCCTGTTATTATTTCTATTCCATTTTCAAAGGCACCTACTATTGCCTCTCTTTGAGAAGCTGCAAATTTTATATTGTTTTTTCTTTCAAATGATTTTATTTCAAATTCTACATCTGCATTTATATTTCTAAAATTCTCTATACTTAGTGTTATTATTTTATTGGTAACCCCTAACTCACAATAATAATAGGGCAAAGAAAATACTGCTTCTATGTCATTTATTTTTTCTATTTTTATTTTAGTCTCTAAAACTAAATTATATAAATTTTCTTCAACCAATTCACTAGATACGTTTAATAACTTACCTACTTCTTCTATTAAATTTTCTTTAGGCATATAAGTATTTCCCGATGCAGAAAATTGATTTAATACATACCGTATTCCACTTTGTATTCTAAATGGTGATATTAATTCTACTCCAAGACTTTTTGCAATTCTATCTGCTGTTATAAAACCTATTCCTGATATTTCATCTGAAAGTATATATGGATTTTCTAGGATTATTGCCTTTGAATCAACCCCAAATTTCTTATATATTTTTATACATTGATTAGTTGTCATTCCATGTCCTTGAAAGTATATTACTATATCTTTTAAATCCTTTTGCTCCATATAAGATTCATAAATTATCTTGAATTTTTTTTCGCCAATTCCTTCAATTTCTTGTAGTCTTTCAATATTATTTTCTAATATATCTAAGGTTTCTTCTTTAAATCTATCAACAATTTTCTTTGCTGTTATAGGACCTATACCATGGATTATTCCTGTACTTAAATATCTCTTAATTCCATCTATTGAATCAGGTAGTATTTCCTCATATTCATCTATATTAAATTGACGCCCAAATTGTTTATGAAGAACCCATTGTCCTTTTAATTTAACACTTTGCCCTTCTTTTAAAAAAGGAACAATGCCAACTGCATTAATACAGTCCTTATCAACTCTTATTTTTGATACAACATATCCTGTATCATCACTTTTGAATACAATAGATTCTACTATTCCATTTAGAAATTCCATGTTATCTCTCCAAATCTTTTTTGATAATATTTTAATGCTTATGATTTCATTATATAATTATATCATATATAAATTGTAGTGAAGACTATACAACTATACATTTATTTAATTGAAATCATATTTTTGTGATATAATTAATTATATACTACAGTACATAAATTCAATCAAATAAAATTTTAATATTATAATTTGGAGGCGCTAATATGATAATTAAAAATTGTAATATAATATTTCTTGATAAAATAGAAAAAGGTTCTGTTTTAATTGAGGATGGAAAAATAAAAAAAATTAATCCAAACATTACTGATGACAGTGAAGTAATGGATGCTGAAGGCTTATATTTATCTCCTGGATTTATAGATGTTCATATCCATGGTGCTGGAGGTCATGATACAATGGACGGCACTTTTGAGGCTATTAATGAAATTTCTAAAACTATAGTCAAGCATGGAACCACTTCATTTACGCCTACTACTATGACAGTATCAGTAGAAGATATAAGAAAATCAATGTCTGTCATAAAAGAAGCTAAAGAAAATGGTACTGATGGTGCTATGGTTTTAGGTGCACATCTAGAAGGACCATTTATTAGTCCAAAGGCTATAGGGGCTCAGAATCCTAACTTCTTAATTCCGCCAACAATTGAAAACTTTAATGCTATGGTAGGAGATGCTGAAGATGCTGTTGTATCTATAACAATTGCTCCTGAAGTGCCTGGTGCTAAAGAGTTAATAAAGGAATTATCAAAAAAAGGAATAGTTTGCTCTATAGGCCACACAAAAGCAACTTATGATGAAGCTATGGAGGGAATTAAATGCGGCTGCTGTCATTCAACTCATTTATTTAATGCCATGACACCATTTTCTCACAGGGAACCTGGAGTTGTAGGTGCTATATTCGATAGTGAAATAACTACCGAAACAATTTCTGATGGTATTCACATATCTTACCCCTCTCTTAGAATTGCTTATAATCAAAAAACTACAGATAAAGTTTTGCTGGTTACTGATGCAATGATGGCATGTGCTATGCCTGATGGTATGTATGCTTTAGGTGGTCAAGATGTTATTGTTAAAGATGGTGCTGCAAGACTTTTAAGCGGAAGTTTAGCTGGTTCAATATTGACTTTAGATAAAGCTATTAGAAATGTATATAAGAATGTTGGTCTTTCTTTGAATGACGCTGTAAAAATGGCAACTTTTAATGCTGCTAGACATTGTAAGGTTGAAAATAAAAAAGGTCTTGTTAAAGAAGGCTATGATGCTGATTTAGTGTTATTTGATGAAGAAATTAATATAAAAAAAGTAATCGTTGGTGGAAGAACGGTTCATTCAGCTTAATATAGTTCACAGTTAAGGTAACTTTTCATCCAATCTGAAAATCAAAGAGCCTAATTAGTATATTGCTAATTAGGCTCTAATTTTATTTAGATTTTTAGCTAAGCTGAAAATCATCCAAAATTGTGCATTGTAACATGTTCACTGACTAAAGTACTTTCTTTATCTCTTCTACCTTATCTAATTGTTCCCATGGTAAATTTAAATCATTTCTACCAAAATGTCCATAAGCAGCTGTTTGTTTATATATTGGTCTTCTCAATTCTAAGTCTCTTATTATAGCTCCTGGTCTTAAATCAAATACTTTTTCAACTATTGAAATTATTTCTTCTTCTGATTTTTTTCCTGTTCCAAATGTATCTATTTCTATTGATACTGGTTTAGCTACACCAATAGCATAAGCTAATTGAATTTCTAATTTATCTGCAACTCCAGCTGCAACTAAGTTCTTAGCAACCCATCTTGCTGCATATGCTGCTGATCTATCAACCTTTGTTGGATCTTTCCCTGAAAATGCTCCACCACCGTGTCTTCCATATCCACCATAGGTATCAACTATTATCTTTCTTCCGGTTAATCCACTGTCTCCTTGTGGTCCTCCAACAACGAATCTTCCAGTTGGATTTATATAATATTTAGTATTATCATCTAACAATTCTGATGGGACTACAGCTTTAATTACATGTTCCATTAAATCTTTTCTTATTTGTTCTTGAGATACCTCTTCACCATGTTGAGTTGATATTACTATTGCATCTATTCTTACAATTTTATTATCATCATATTCAACTGTAACTTGAGTTTTCCCATCTGGTCTTAGATATGGTAAAGTTCCATTTTTTCTAACTTCTGATAATCTTCTTGATAATCTATGAGCCATGGCTATTGGTAATGGCATATATTCTTCAGTTTCATTTGTTGCAAAACCAAACATCATACCTTGATCCCCAGCACCAACTGCTTCAACTTCATCTTTTTGGCCTGATTTTGATTCTAAAGCTTCATCAACACCCATAGCTATATCACCTGATTGTTCATCTATTGATGTTAAAACCGAACATGTGTCACAGTCAAAACCATACTTAGCTCTATCATATCCTATTTCCCTTACAGTTTCTCTTACTAATTTAGGAATATCAACATAACAATTGGTTGATATTTCTCCCATAACTAGAACCATTCCCGTTGTAACTGCAGTTTCACAAGCAACTCTTGCTGTTGGATCTTTAGCTAAAATACTATCTAACACTGCATCTGAGATTTGGTCACATATCTTATCTGGATGTCCTTCTGTAACTGATTCTGATGTAAATAATCTTTTCATTTCTATTTCTCCTTTCATTTTATTTGATATTAATTCTAAACTAAAATTATTTATAAAAAAAGTCTCTTCGATAAGAAGAGACAACAAAAATCATAATCTTTCTTATCTTGCAAAATTACTTTGCAGGAATTGGCACCACACTCAAACTTAATGAAGTAGGTTGCCGGGTTTCATCGGGCCCTTTTCCCTCCGCCTCTCTGGATAAGAACTAATATCAAATTTTACTTTTCAGATTATATCATTTTTAATATTAATAGTCAACTATAGACTTCTTAATATTCATATTTATATGTATTATTTTGTGAAATGTTGTCTTTAATTTTGAAAATAAAAAAAAGACAAAAAATTTGTCTTTTTATGGTGGGGGAGGACGGATTCGAACCATCGAAACGAAACGTAACAGGTTTACAGTCTGCCCCCTTTGGCCACTCGGGAACTCCCCCATATAGGAGCTGGCAATAGGAATCGAACCTACAACCTGCTGATTACAAGTCAGCTGCTCTACCGTTGAGCCATGCCAGCATATTTAATTAATAAAACAGCTTCTTCTCTTCTTTCAGCTGATAGGCTTTCAAACTAAATTCAGTTATCGCTATGCTCTACTTCATTAAGTCTTCAATGCCAAAGTGGTGGAAACAACAGGGATCGAACCTGTGACCCTCTGCTTGTAAGGCAGATGCTCTCCCAGCTGAGCTATGCTTCCACGTTAAATTACTAAAATATATTTATAAAATGGTGGGGGAGGACGGATTCGAACCATCGAAACGAAACGTAACAGATTTACAGTCTGCCCCCTTTGGCCACTCGGGAACTCCCCCATTAAAATTTATTCATTTATCAGTTAAGTAAACCTTGTCGCCTTAACTGACAATGATTAGTATATATTTATTATATCTTAATTTCAAGTGTAATTTCTACGCATTTAGAGAATTTATATCTATTATAATCTATTTTTCTCCTATTTTCTTTAATTTAATACTAATATCTTTTTTTATTATTGTATATATATGATGTTAAATTTAAATTCTATCTTTCATTTATATATAACTTTATATCTATATCAATTTTCACATTATATTTATAAATCCCTTTATATTTCTACTTCTAACTCTTCTAAATTAATATATTCATTCATTATATTTTTAAAAACTTCATACTCTGAATTTGATGTTCTCTTCTTCACTAATAAAATTCCATTTTTTAAATTCCCTTTATCTTCACTATTAGAAAAATAATCATTAATTTGTATTATGTCCACTATGGATAAATTTTTAAATATTTTATTTATTTCTTCTTTTTTAGTTTTTTCTAATCCATTAAATAAATTATTATTAAGGGTCCCATTCTTTATTAAAGTTACTTCTTTTTTATTATTAATTCTATTAATCTCATTATCATCATTTATTTCTTTATCTTCTATGGATTTCTTATCACTTAAAACTTTTTCATTTGTATTTGAATTTTCCATATCTATCTTATTTTCTGTATTTATATCTATAGAATTTTTACTTATAGCTTCTTCACTTTTTAGAGGCTCCCATATTAATAGAAAGTATATTGGTATACTAGCACCTATTAAAATAGTAGCAATGTAAATAAGAATTTTTTTCAAATTTATTCATCTCCTTTTATTTAATTAATTTCCTTTTTATGTTTTTTTATACATTTAATTATAATTATCTTCTTATAAACATATATTGGTATAATCGGGGGTGAATTTTTAGTGAAGCATAAAGTGTTATATAACAAATTTAATTCTCATATTGAAATAGCAAATCATATTAAAGGATATATTAGAAACAATACTATAATAGTTTGTATAGGTACTGATAAATGTATTGGCGATTGTTTAGGTCCTATGGTAGGAACATTTCTAAAAGAAAGACTATTCCCTCTTCCTGTATATGGGACAATAGAATCTCCGATTCACGCTTTAAATATAAATAGACGATTAAGTGAAATTAATAAGATGCATCCTAATTCATTAATTATAGGAATTGATGCTTGTTTAGGCGAGGTTAATTCTATTGGTGAAATACATACCAGAGATTATCCAATCCATCCTGGAAAAGGTGTAGGTAAAAGCTTACCAGATGTTGGTACAGCCTCAATAATTGGAATTATAGATTCAAGTGAAAATGCCGAATTTTTTACATCTAGGAGTATTCGTCTTCATTTGGTTATGGAAATGGCAAGAATCATATCTTCTGCAATCATTTACGCATATAATATTTCTTATAAATAAAAGGGAGTACTTACTCCCTTTTATTTATAAGAAATATTATCTATATTATGTATTTACTCAACCAAAGTTATTTCTCCATCTAATGAACCAGATTCTATCTTATCTAAATATCCTAAAACCTTACCTGTACCTTCTGCAACTGCTTCTACAGAGTTATTAGCTACCTCAACACCAACACCAGTTTCATGCTCTATTAATTTATCTAATCCATCTAATAAAGCTCCTCCACCAGTCATTAAAATACCTCTCTCTATGATGTCCGCAGCAAGTTCAGGTGGTGTTTTTTCCAATACAAATTTAACACTATCAACAATTAAATATACTGATTCCTTCAAAGCACTAACTATTTCTTCTGTTGAAATAGAAATTTCATCTGGTAATCCTGTGATTAAATTTCTTCCTTTCATATTAGAAGTTAAGTTCCTTGAACCTTTAAATGCTGATCCTATAGTTACTTTTAATTCTTCTGCTGTTTTCTCACCTATCATTATCTTGTACTTATTTCTTACGTACTTTATTATAGCATCGTCAAAAGAATCACCAGCTACCTTTATAGATGATCTTACTACAACTCCCCCTAATGATATTACAGCTATATCAGTAGTACCACCACCAATATCTACTACCATAGATCCAGTAGGTCTAGTTATATCTAACCCAGCACCTATTGCCGCCGCTAGAGGTTCCTCTATCAAATGCACTTTTTTTGCTCCAGAATTCCTTGCAGCATCAATAACTGCTCTTTTTTCCACTTCTGTGGCTTGTGACGGAACGCATACCATTACTTTAGGAGCCGTAATTTTACTCTTCCCATATGCCTTTTTAATAAACTCTTTTAACATTCTTTCTGTTATATCATAATCTGATATAACTCCATCTCTTAATGGTCTTACTGCAACTATGTTACCTGGAGTTCTTCCAATCATTCTTCTTGCTTCTTCTCCAACTGCAAGTATCTTGTTGTTATTTTTGTTTATTGCTACTACTGATGGTTCTTTTAATATTATACCTTTACCTTTAGCATAAACTAAAACAGTTGCTGTTCCTAAGTCTATTCCTAAATCGCTCCTATTTTTCCAAAACCACATTCCTTACTCACTCCTACTCTATCACAATATATCTTATTACAAATCGCTCTTATTTTACATTTTTCGATTGCTCTATTTCTTATTATATATGGAATATGGTAATCCTTCAATATATTTGTATCAATTTTGTAATCAATTACTATTCTGCTGTTTTATATTTCATTTTAGTGGCTTTTCCGCCTCTAATATGTCTTTCTGCCTTATTTAGCTCTAATATTGAATGAGTTTGTTCTGCAATTACTGGATTTATCTTAGGTAATCTTTCAGTCATATCTTTATGAATAGTGCTTTTACTTACGCCAAATACCTTAGCAGTCTTTCTGATCGTATCTTTTGAATCTATAATATATTTTGCTACTTCTAAAACTCTTTCTTCTATATAATCTTTCAAAACATTACCTCCTTTTTAATTGATAACTTATTCTAGTCGACCATTAGTCTTAATATATTCATCAGTCATTTATTTCTAATGACTGATGAATTATTATCTATTACTCTTCATTAAATGTAAAATATGTTGTTGGATCTATATCTTTTCCGTCTGAATTTTGAACTTGTAAGTTTAAATGCTCTCCAAATTCACTGTTTTTAAATATTACAGAGCTATCACCAATAGTTCCTATTACAGTTTCTTCTGTTACCTTATCTCCAACATTTACTTTTATATCCTTAGCAAGATTACAATATTTTGTGTATAGCCCATTTGCATGAGCAATAACTACATAATTACCTTCTTCAGCTTTACTTGAAACTTCTTTTACTTCACCTACTGCTGCCGCCTTAACTTCTGTTCCAACACTAGCTTTTATATCTATTCCTCTAATATTTCTGCTAACTCCTTCACTTATAACTTGTGGTTTTGGATAGGAGTAGCTTCTTGAAAGCAATCCATCTATAGGATTCGAAAATTTAACTTCTACATTAGTTCCAGTAGAAACATTAACATCTTCTTCTGTAGATGCAATTTCTTCTTTTGCTAATCCGTTATTTTGATTATTTTCTACCCTATCAGCATTTTGTTTTTGTACTTCTGAAGTTGCTTTATCCTCAACATTTAAAGTAAATTCGTTTTCTGATTTATTGCTTTGTTGTAATGCTCTATTTTTTCTTGTAGTAACAACAGCAACAGTAGCAATTATACATAAGCAAAGGAATAGTACTAAATAAAAGCCCTCCTTTCTGAAAAAGTCTTTTGCCTTATCTTTCTTATTTTGGTCCATATCAACACCTCCTTTTTGTATTCTTGCCCGTTATAATAAATTAATACAATGAATTTTGGATTTATTTACATCAAATTTCTACATTTACCATCATTTTTTTATTTTTTATCTCTAATAATATTATTCTTGCACACAAAAAAAGAAGCAATATAATGCTTTTAAAGCCTTATATCTACTTCTTTCAATAAAATCTAAATTTTGTAATAATACAATAATTTACATATGCCTAATTAAATTTTATTTCTTTTAGCTTAGTTCCTGTATAATAATGTTTTAATATTTCATCATATTTTTTACCATCTTTAGCCATAACATTTGCTCCCCATTGACTCATTCCAACACCATGACCATACCCCTTACAGTTAAATACTATTTCATTTCCATTTATACTAAATTTAAAATTAGTAGAATTTAATCCAAGTGTTAATCTAAAATCTAATCCCTTAACTTTAGTTTCTCCAAGTTTAATTTCTTTTACTCCTCCAGCTTCACTTCTACTTAAGATTTCTATATTTTCTTTTATAGTTTTTTCATTTAAATTTGCATTTGGATATTTTTCATTTACCTTACTTATGAATTCACCTATGTTAAATTTAGACTCACTTTCATATTTTGGTGCTATTTCTTCCCCTTTACTTTCAGTTGATACTAAATAAGGAACAGCACTTGAAAATACATCTACTGAATTTTCTGTCATGCCTGAACTAGTTGAGAAAAATTGCGGATATTCAATTAATTCATTATCATATGTTAGAACCATACCTTTTGTTGCATCAACAGCTTCTGATATCCTTTTCCAATATTCATCAGCATTATCTCCCCATTTTTCCATTCTACTTTCTTTGCTTATATATACCTGACAATGAGTCGTATCACACACATCTGCTCCATTAGCTTCATTACAAGGCCTATTTTTTTTTGCTGCTACATATGTTCTTGCTGCTACAGCTTGAGATTTTAGAGCCTCCGCTTCAAAACTAACTGGCATTTCTCCTGAAACAACACTTTTCACATATTCTTCTAAAGGAATTTCTATAATCTTATCTGTACTTGTAATGTGTACCTTTATAGTTTCATCACCACTTAATCTAACATAACTTACCTCTTCCTTATTATTCTCTTCAGATATATCTAACCCATTTTCTTCATGAGCACTTACCGGAGATGATTTAATTACTAACATAGGAATTACTATCATTGATATTAAAATTAATAGGCTGAAGACTATAAGCGATAATAATCCTTCAAGCGATTTCAAAGTATTTTTCAATCGTATTCCCCCTTTTAAATTAAGTACAATTTAATATATGTTTAAATTTATCAAATATACTTTATTTTTTATTTTTTATGTTAAGCAAAATAAAATTAAAGAACTTAGAATTTATTCTAAGTTCTTTAATTAGGCGAATATAGCTATATCTATTTAAACATACTTATTATTTATCAACCCTATATATATTAGCTCCCAAACCTCTAAATTTCTCTTCTATATCTACATATCCTCTATCTATATGATACAAATCACTTATTTCTGTTCTTCCTTGAGCTACTAATCCCGCTAATATCATTGCTGCACCAGCTCTTAAATCTGTAGCTTTAACTTCACATCCTGTTAATGATTCTACACCTTCTATTATAGCAGTTCTTCCATCAATTTTAATATTTGCACCCATTCTCACTAATTCTGCAACATGCATAAATCTATTTTCAAAAACAGTTTCTGTTATTATACTAGATCCTTTGGTTACAGATAATAATGTCATCATTTGAGCTTGCATATCTGTTGGAAAACCTGGATAAGGTAATGTTTTTATGTCAACTGAATTTTTTGCACCAGTTCCATCAACAACCATAACATTTTCTCTTATATTTTCAAATTTTACTCCGCATTCCTTCAATTTTTCTACAGTTGGTCTTAACTGTTCTTCATTAGCTCCATTTATTGTTATTTTACTATTTGTAATTGCTGCTGCAACCATGAAGGTTCCTGCTTCAACTCTATCGTATATTGGCGTGTAGCTTATTCCTTTTAAAGAATCTACTCCTTCTATTGTAATTTTACCTACTCCCGCTCCAGTAACCTTAGCTCCCATAGAATTTAAAAAGTTGGCTAAATCCCATATTTCAGGTTCTTCAGCAGCATTCTCAATAATAGTTGTTCCTTCTGCTAAAACAGATGCCATCAATAAATTTTCTGTTGCTCCTACTGATGGAAAATCTAAGTAAATTCTATTTCCCTTCAATTTTTTAGCTTTAGCTTCTACAAAACCATGTCCTATTTCAATTTCTGCCCCTAAAAGTTTAAAGCCTTTTAAATGCAAATCAATTGGTCTACTTCCTATATTACATCCGCCTGGCATAGATATCTTACATTTGCCAAACCTTGATAACATAGGTCCCATAATAAGAAAGGATGCTCTCATTTTTCTTATTAATTCGCTATTCATATTACTTTCTTTTATATTTGATGTGTTTATTTTAAGATTTCCATTTGAATCATTTTTAATTTCACAGTCCATTCCCGTTAATAAGTCACTTAAAACTACTACGTCTTCTAATATAGGTGCATTATTAATAATAATATCATTTGGACTTAAAATACTTGCAACTATTATTGGTAAAACAGAATTTTTAGCTAAACTAATATTCACTTCACCATTTAGTTTATTACCGCCTTCAACTATAATTTTTTCCATATTATCCTCCATAATGAATTGTTAGTATGTTATGAATATCACTGGTGTTCCAATAACTAAATATTCTCCTGTATCGTATCTAACAAATCCTATATTAACTTTATTGCCATCATATAAATTTGCTTTTCCTACTGATCCATTATGAATATCAATTATTTCTAAAGTATCTTTATCTATATTGTTCTTTAGTATTTCTAAAAGATTCTGCTTTCGCTCTTCTATTATTTTTACCTTTATAAAATTAAAATATTTTATATTTTTTGCTGCAATATTTTGTATTTGATTTAATTCCTTCTTTAAATGAAAAGTATTAGCATTTTTCTCATTATTTATATAGGTTATCTGAACTTTTGTGTCTCCATTATCACTCCATACTAATGCTTTTATTTGTCTTGTTAAATCATCATAAATGATAGTATTTCCATCAGTTTGTACATTTTTGTGAAAATTTAAATTGAAGTATTTTTTAATTCTAGAAACTTCTTTACTAATTGGTTGATTTACACTATATTCTACCTTAATACCATTTTGAATAAATTCACTACTTTCTTTAATTTTATTTTCTATAAAATCAAAATTATCTGAGGGTAACTCAGATTTAGTTGGAACTGCACCAATAATTATTAAAGATACGATTATAGTAGATATCACTTTCATAAATTTCTTCATAATATCCCCCTACCTTTCAATTAAATTATTGTCCAGTTTATTTTTTTTTATTCAAAATTAATAGCTATATTATAATATATAAATTAAGTTGAAATTTGTGATTAATTGTCAGTATTTAGTCAATTGCCAATTAATAATTCACAACTAATAATTAATAATATTTTACCAATTTAAACTTCAACTATATGTAAAAAGTACCCTTTACCCTAAAATTACCAGAAATATTTCCAATAACTTTTTTCTATTCACTTTTAACTTTTCACTTTAGTAATTACCTGTTGCTTGTTACCCAATATCCGTTACCTTATGCAAAAAATTGATAATTATACACTGTGCACTATAAAAATATTCAAAAAAATATAAAAAGATAGAGGAATAAAAGAATTTATATCTCTTTTATTCCTCTATCTTTTTATAAATTTAATTATTAATACTTATAATATTAATTCTTGCATTAGCTCTTGCCAATGCTCTTTTTGCTCTCTCTACATCTATATTTTTATTTTCTTTCAATCTCTTTTCAGCTCTATCTTTTGATTTTTCGGCTCTTTCTAAATCTATATCTGTAGGTCTTTCCACAGCATCACAGCAAAACTTTAATTCATTTTCTTTTATATAAATTATTCCTGATGATGTAAACACTTCTTCGTTTTTATCGCCATTTACTATAAGAGTTGAAGTTGGAATAGTACTTACTATTATAGGTGCATGATTTGCTTTAAATTCAATTTGCCCATCCTTAGTTAATGTAGTGAGCCTCTCAGCTTCAATCTTTATTGGAGCTTTTCCAGGGGCAATTATAATTACTTTGAAAGTTTTACTCATAAATTCATCCCCTATCTTAAGGTCTTAGCTTTTTCTATAGCTTCTTCTATAGACCCTACAAATAAGAATGCTGATTCTGGTAAATCATCATGCTTACCCTCTAAAATTTCTTTAAATCCTCTTACAGTCTCTTTTACTGGTACATATCTTCCTTGCATTCCTGTAAATTGCTCTGCAACTGTAAATGGTTGTGATAAGAATCTTTGAACCCTTCTTGCTCTAGCAACTACTTTTTTATCTTCATCTGATAATTCATCAACTCCAAGAATTGCAATTATATCTTGTAGTTCCTTATATCTTTCTAGAACATTTTTAATTTCAGTAGCAATATCATAGTGTTCTCTTCCTACAACTCTTGGGTCTAATATTCTTGAGTTTGACTCTAACGGATCAACAGCTGGATATATTCCAAGTTCAGCTATACTTCTTGATAAAACTGTTGTTGCATCAAGGTGAGTAAATGTTGTAGCTGGAGCTGGGTCTGTAAGGTCATCTGCTGGCACATATACTGCTTGAACAGATGTGATTGATCCATTCTTTGTTGATGTTATTCTTTCTTGAAGAGCTCCCATTTCCGTTGCAAGCGTTGGTTGATATCCAACTGCTGAAGGAATTCTTCCTAATAATGCCGAAACTTCTGATCCTGCTTGTGTGAATCTGAATATATTATCTATAAATAAAAGAACATCTTGACCTTGGTCTCTGAAATATTCAGCCATAGTTAATCCAGTTAATGAAACTCTCATTCTAGCTCCTGGTGATTCATTCATTTGTCCGAATACTAAAGCTGTCTTGTCTATAACTCCTGACTCTTTCATTTCATAATATAAATCATTACCTTCTCTTGATCTTTCTCCAACTCCTGTAAATACAGAAAGACCACCATGTTCTTTAGCTATATTATTTATTAGTTCTTGTATAAGAACTGTTTTACCAACTCCAGCTCCACCAAATAGGCCTATCTTCCCACCTTTTTGATATGGAGCTAATAAATCTATAACCTTTATTCCTGTTTCAAACATTTGCGGTTCTAAAGATTGCTCCTTAAAACTTGGTGCTGATCTATGAATTGGATACATTTCTTTAATATCAACATCTCCAGCATTATCAATAGGATGCCCAAGAACATTAAATACTCTTCCTAATACTTCTCTACCAACTGGAACAGATATACATCTTCCCATATCAGTAGCTTTCATTCCTCTTTTTAATCCATCAGTAGATTCCATAGCTATAGTTCTAACTATATCGTCTCCCATATGCTGTTCAACTTCTACTATTAGTAGTTTTTCTCCCATATCTATTCTAATTTCATTATAAATATTAGGCAGTCCATCTGAATCAAATTTTATATCTACTACTGGTCCAATTACTTGAACTACTTTTCCTATTCTTTCAGGCATAATAATACCTCCTTACTATTTTTGAGCTTCTGCTCCTCCTACAATCTCTGATATCTCTTGTGTTATCATTCCTTGTCTTATTCTATTATACTTAAGGTTTAAAGATTGTAATATATCATTAGCATTTTGTGTTGCTCCATCCATAGCAGTCATTCTAGCGTTTTGTTCACTAACTTTTGAATGCAACATAGCTCTTCTTAATTTACTCTTAAAATATACATCTAAACTTGAATTCAAAACCTCTTCTAAACTAGGTTCAATTAATAATTGTTCTGACTTTATATTTTTCATTTCTATTGGGAATAGCTTTTCTATTTTAACTTCTTGCTTTATAGCAGACTTAAATTCTGTAAAGACTATATTAACTTCACCTATCTCTCCAGTTTTAAACATATATAAAGCATCTTCATATATAGACCTAACTTCTTTTATTGTAGGTATATCAGGAATTTCTACATATTCTCTAACTGTATCAAAGGCATATTTTCTCATATAAGAAATCCCTTTGCTTCCTGCAACAACTATTCTAGCTGATTCTTTATCCTTAATCATTTCATTCATAGTATTAGCTATATTCCCATTAAAGCCTCCACAAAGACCTGTATCAGAAGCTATAACAATATATAGTTTATCTAAATCTTTAGAAGCTTCATTAAAGAAAGAACTTTCGTATTCTTCTGGTAATGCTGACATTAGATTATATAATATCTCTTCACATAATTTATAGTATTCTTCATTATCATTAAGCTCTTTCCTTGCTTTTCTAAGTTTAGAAGTGGCTACAAGATTCATAGCTTTTGTTATCTTTCTTGTACTTTCAACCGACTTTATTCTTCTCTTTATTTCTATAAGTCCTGCTGATCCCAAATTTCCACCTCCTAAAGAAGTGCATAGCTATTTAAGCTATGCATCTTGTAAGAATAATTTCTTAAACTCTACTATTGAGTTCTCTAATTCCATTTTTATTTCATCTGTTAATGATTTTACATCTACTATTTGCTTTATTAAATCTCTATGGTGAGTATCCATATATTCTAAAAGTTCTCTCTCAAACTTTCTAACATCACTAACTTTTATATCTGATAAGAAATCTTTTAATATTGCATATAAAATTACGATTTGTTCTTCTACTGCCATAGGTGAGTATTGATCTTGCTTTAATACTTCTACTAGTCTCTTACCTTTTTCAAGTCTCTTTTTAGAATCCTTATCTAAATCCGAACCAAATTGAGCAAAAGACTCAAGTTCTCTATATTGGGCTAATTCAAGTCTTAGTGTTCCTGAAACTTGTTTCATTGCCTTAATTTGAGCATTTCCACCGACTCTTGATACTGATATACCCGCATTAACTGCTGGTCTTTGTCCAGAGTGGAACAAATCAGATTCCAAGAATATTTGACCATCTGTTATTGATATAACATTAGTTGGTATATATGCAGTTACATCTCCAGCAAGTGTTTCTATTATTGGAAGAGCTGTTAATGATCCTCCTCCATTTTCCTTAGATAACTTTGCAGCTCTTTCTAAAAGTCTTGAGTGAATATAGAAAACATCTCCTGGGTAAGCTTCTCTACCTGGTGGTCTTCTAAGTAGTAATGACATAGTTCTATAAGCTACTGCATGTTTGGAAAGATCATCGTATATTATAAGAACATCTCTTCCTTGATTCATAAAGTACTCACCCATGCTACATCCTGCATAAGGAGCTAAATATTGTAATGGTGCTGATTCTGATGCTGTACCACTTACAACTATTGAATAATCCAAGGCTCCAAATTCTTCTAAGGTATTAACTATATTTGCAACTGTTGATTGTTTTTGTCCAATAGCAACATATATACAAATTACATCTTTACCTTTTTGATTTATCATTGTATCTAGAGCTATAGCAGTTTTACCTGTTTGTCTATCTCCAATTATAAGTTCTCTTTGTCCTTTTCCAATTGGAATCATAGAGTCTATTGCTTTTATTCCAGTTTGCAAAGGTTCCTTAACAGAGCTTCTATCTATAATACTAGGAGCTGGAACTTCTATAGATCTATAACCTGAATTATTTATTGGTCCTTTACCATCTATTGGAGCTCCAAGTGAGTTAACTACTCTTCCTAATAACGCTTCCCCTACTGGTACTTCAACAATTTTATTTGTTCTTTTAACTATGTCACCTTCTCTAATTCCCTCTTCTGATCCTAAAAGAACGCAACCTACATTATCTTGCTCTAAATTTAAAGCCATACCATAAATATTGTTAGGGAATTCTAATAATTCACCTTCCATACAATCATCTAATCCATAAACTCTTGCTATACCATCACCAATTTGTATTATAGTTCCTGAGTCTACAGTTTTTATTTCTTTTTCGTATCTCTCAATTTCCTTTTTAATTATGGAAGTTATTTCTTCAGGCTTAATATTCATACCTTCACCTCTATTCCGTTCTAAGCATTAATTCCTTTAGTTCCTCTAATTTAGATTTAACAGTTCCATCTATAACATCATTATTAATTCTTACATATATTCCACCAAGAATACTTTCATCAATAACTTGCTCTAATATAATATGCTTATTATATTTTTTTTCTAATGTAGCTATTAAATTATTAAATTCTTCTTCATTTAAAGGAACTGTAGTTTTTACTATACCATTTAGAGTGTTTTTTCTCTCTAAATCAATTTTTTCCATTTCTCTAAGTTTTTCTTTTAAATAAAGTATTCTATCTTTTTCTATAAGAATTAATAAAAATGATAATAATTCCTCATCTATATGCCCTTTAAAAATATTTATAAAGGTTCTCTTTTTCTTTTTAGTACTAATTTGAGGGTGCTTAATTACTTCGTAGAATTCCTTATTTGTATCTATAAGGCTACATATTTCTCGTAAGTCTTGTAGATACTCTTGAACTTTCCCTTTTTGTTCTGCTACTTCATATAGAGCTAGAGCATATCTACGGTCTAAATATTCATACATTATGAATTACCTACCTTAGTTATAAATTCTCCAATTAGCTCTCTATTCTTTTCTTCATCTATATTCTTTTCTATAACTTTTTTAGAAAGTTCGATAGCTAAATCTATAGCTTCTTTTTTTAATTGATATTCTACTTTTTCTTTTTCTCTATTTATTTCAACTTTAGCTCTTTCTAAAATGATTTTAGCTTCTTGATTTGCTTCTTCCACTATTTCATCATAAATTTTTTCAGCCTTTTGCTTATGTCTTTCTGTAATTAATTTCCCTTCTTCTCTAGCATTTTTTAATATTCTTTCATTTTCTATTGCTAGAATTCTAGATTTTTCAGCTTCTTCTTCAGCATTATCTAGTTGTTCATTGATAAGATTTTCCCGTTCATCAATAATAGCCTTAACTTTATCAAAAAACTTATATTTTAAAACCACAAAAAGAATAATAAAGTTAATAATAGTAGCTATAAGGGTACTAGGGTTTATTTCCATTAACATATATTACTGCCTCCCTTCTGGAGCCCTAAGACACTATTTTAAAACAAATATTAAAAGAATTGATACTAATAATCCATAAATAGCAGTTGCTTCTGCGAAAGCAGCTCCAAGCATTAATGCAGTAGTAATCTTACCACTTGCTTCTGGTTGTCTTGATATTCCTTCTACAGCTTTAGCTGTTGCATTTCCTATTCCTATTGCTGCTCCTATACCTACTAATACTGCTATAGCAGCTGCTATTGCTCTCATTGATGTTGTGTCCATAATAAAAATCCTCCTTTAAAATAAAACAATATAATATTATATAATTAAAAATTAATATATAAGTTGTAATAAATATCCACACTTAAATAAGTTTATTAATCTTTAAGTTTATAAAATCGTAACGGTGTAGATTATTAATTGAAACATATATATAAATACTTAAACAAAATTAGTGTTCTGAGTGTTCTGAATGCTCTGCAATCATTTTAATATTAATCATAGTTAACATTACAAATATAACTGTTTGAATACCACCATCAAAAATATCAAAGTACGCATGTAATGGTATTGGTATTCCTATTTGAGCTATAAATCCTATATGGTGTAATGCCTCATAACATAATTCTACCAAGAATGTAGCTGCAAGAATATTACCAAATAATCTTAGTGATAATGATATTGGTAGCATTATTCTTTCTAATATATTTATTGGTGTAATTATAGCAATAGGGAATGTATACCCTTTAAAATAGCTCTTAAATCCACACTTACGTATTGTATAAAATTGTACCATATAAAATGTAATCAGGGCTAATCCTATTGTCACACTAAAGTTTTTTGTAGGTACAGGTAGTCCTACTAATCCAGCAAAGTTCATAAACAATAAGAATACTGCTAAACTCCCTATAAAAGGAAGGAGTTCTAAAAATTCTTCTCCCATATTGGCAGTAACTACATTTTTTAACATAGTATATATATATTCTACTACAGTTTGTTTTTTACTAGGTCTAAGTTTCATATTTCTTGTTGCCCACATAGATACAATAGCTATTATTCCAATAGTTATCCATTGAATTACCACCTCTGGAGCTAAATCAATCTTAATAGGTCCAATAACATAAGACCATATTGGTTTTAGTGGTTCCACCTAATCACTTCCTTTCCCCGTCTTTATCCAATAAAATATTATTACAACAAAATGTAATATATAGCCTATAAGATATGTTATAAGTTGTATTAAATTATTCAAAAATGGCAATGCTATAATAATGATGATTAGTATTCTTATTATATAGCTAAGAATTAATATTGTTTTTTTATCATTTTTTAATGAGTACTCTAAAATTAATCCACTAGCTATAGTGTTTAATAATGCTATCATTACACCCAATGCAAAAATTAAGGCCACTTTCAAATCAATCAGAATAGATAATATAAGTGCAAAAATGAATACAACCATTAAATCATATTTAATTAATTTTGATACCATCTTATTCATTTCTCTACTCATCTTATCTCCACCTCGAACTAACTCTTGTTATTATAGTACTCTGAAAACATTAATGAAAATGTGATTTTAGTTGATATAACACTTCTAACGGCTATATTTAGTTGTTATGAGAGTTTATATTGATTTTACTTACTTCGATTCACTTTTGTTTACATTTTCTTAACATATAGCTAAAACAAAAGAATATTATTCATTTTTCAGAATATTTTAATTATTGAATTTGCGATTTTCTATTTATGATATCATTTTCATATTAAGTTTTATATATATTTTTCCCAACAATTGTATTTTAACACCTTTTATAGCACTAAAAAAAATTTTTTTTATAAATATAAATGATACTTATATTTATAAAAAATGAATAACCATTTATTTATTTATTCATTTTTATTTGTTTTTTTAAAATTTTTGTTAATAAATATATCTTAATGATGTTATTTTTACCAGCTTTAGTTATTATTATAAATAAAATCATTCAATTACCCATTTATATAATATTGTTTTCTATTTTTCACGTTATAATTCATAAAAAAAATAAACTTCCGATATTTTATTATCGAAAGTTTATATAATTAACATTTAACTTTTACTATTTTCTTTCAACTATAAGTGCTGTTCCCATTCCTCCACCTATACATAAAGTTGCTAAGCCTTTTTTAGCATCTCTTTTTTGCATTTCATGTAATAATGTAACCAATATTCTAGCACCTGATGCTCCTACTGGATGACCTAATGCAATAGCTCCTCCATTTACATTAACTTTACTCATATCAAAATTTAAGTCTTTTGCTACTGCTAAGCTTTGTGCTGCAAATGCTTCATTAGCTTCTATTAAATCTAAATCTTCTATTTTTAAATTTGCTACTTCTAAAGCTTTCTTAGTTGCATGAAATGGACCATATCCCATTATTGATGGTTCTAATCCTCTTTGTCCATAAGAAACTATTTTAGCTAATGGAGTTATTCCTAATTCTTCTGCCTTTTCAGCACTCATTACTACAAAAGCGGCAGCTCCATCATTTATTCCTGATGCATTTGCAGCTGTCACTGTACCATCTTTTACAAAAGCTGGTTTCAACTTAGCCATTCCTTCAATTGTAGCACCAAATCTTGGATACTCATCTGTATCGAAAACCTTAGGATCTCCTTTTCTTTGAGGAATAACTACTGGTACTATTTCATCCTTAAATCTTCCTTCTTTAATTGCTGATTCCGCTTTTAATTGAGAATTAAGTGCAAATTGATCTTGCTCTTCTCTTGTTAAGCTCCACTCTTTAGCTATGTTTTCTGCAGTTACTCCCATATGATAATTATTAAATGCATCCCACAATGCATCATTTATCATAGAGTCAACCATTTTTCCATCTCCCATTCTTTGGCCCCATCTAGCTGTTTTTAATATATACGGAGCTTGAGACATGTTTTCCATACCACCTGCTACAACTATATCTGCATCTCCAGCTTTTATCATTTGAGCTGCTAATGCAACTGTTCTTAATCCTGATCCACAAACTTTATTTATTGTCATTGCAGGAACTTCAACTGGTAATCCAGCCTTCACTGCCGCTTGTCTTGCAACATTTTGTCCAAGTCCTGCTTGAATTACATTCCCCATTACTACTTCTTCTACTGATTCACCCTTTATACCTGCTTTAGCTACTGCTTCCTTTATTACTATTGCTCCTAAATCTGCTGCTGATACATCTTTTAAGCCTCCCCCGAAAGACCCAATAGCAGTTCTTACAGCACTTGCAATTACTACTTCTCTCATAATTTACATCCTCCTCTATATAATTAAAATACTCTCATGTTTGTTAAACAATTAACATAATTTAATTATACCACTTTCTCCCTTTTAATCAACTAGAATTTCATCTTTTTATGATTTATCTTAAAAATTCTTCAATTTCTACCATTCTTATTGAAAAATAATTCTCTATTATATCAGCAATTCTTCTTGATGCAAAACCATCTCCATATGGATTAGCTGCTTTACTCATTTTCATATATTCATCTTTGTTATTTATTAAATTATTAGCTTCTATCACTATTTTATTAATATCTGTTCCAACTAATTTTACTGTTCCATATTCTACTGCCTCTGGTCTTTCTGTAACATCTCTAAGTACTAGTACAGGTTTTCCTAAGTGTGGAGCTTCTTCTTGTAGTCCTCCTGAATCAGTCATTACCATAAAGCACTTATTCATTAAATTGTGGGTTTCATTAGTATCTAATGGAGGTAATAGATGCACTCTTTCTTTATTCCCTAATTTACTGTAAACAACATCTTTTACTACTGGATTTAAATGAACTAAATATATAAGCTCAACATCTTTATTTTCATCAACTATTTTATTCAATGCTTCACAAATATTATCTATTCCTTCCCCCCAATTTTCTCTTCTATGGGCAGTTACCATTATTATTTTTTTGTTTTTGAAATCTATTTCATTTAATATATCATTATCAAATATATAATCTTCTTTAACTGTATGAAGCATAGCATCAATAACTGTATTTCCTGTTACATAAATATCATTCTCACTTACACCTTCTCTTAAAAGATTGGCTTTAGAGCCCTTTGTTGGTGCAAAATGTAAATCAGCTAAAGCTCCTGTAAGTTTTCTATTCATTTCTTCTGGAAATGGGAAATATTTATCAAAAGTCCTAAGTCCCGCTTCTACATGCCCAACTTTAATTTGTTGATAAAAAGCTGCAAGTGCCCCTGAAAATGTAGTAGTTGTATCTCCATGAACTAATATCATATCAGGTTTTTCCTGTATGAATATTTCTTCTAATCCATCTAGTACTTTATTAGTTATCCCTGTTAAAGTTTGCTTACTCTTCATAATATTTAGGTCAAAATCTGGTTTTATATCAAAGTAATCTAATACTTGGTCTAACATTTCTCTATGTTGAGCTGTGACACAAACTTTAGAATCTATTCCTTCTCTTTTCTCTAACTCTTTTACTAAAGGTGCCATTTTTATTGCCTCTGGTCTAGTTCCAAATATAGTTATTACCTTCTTTTTATTCATTTTAGGTTCCTCCTAATTAAATTATAAAATTATTATTTTTCACTACTATATACTATTTCTATTTTACATAGTCTTTATTCGGTTCTGTAGGTGTAATATGTAAAATATGTAGTATATATAATTATACACTTTATACTTTGCATAAACAAATTTTGATGTATTTTTTAATATTATTTTAAGATAACAAAGTTTACACAATATTATTAGCTATTCTGTTACTCTTATACAATTAAAATCAAATTTTTATATCTCTATAAATCTCAATAAAAATTCATAAAAAATGAGCTGTTACTACAGCTCATTTTCAATTACATAATAATTATTTAGTTCCGAATAATCTATCCCCTGCATCTCCAAGTCCTGGGACTATGTATCCATGCTCATTTAACTTCTCATCAATTCCTGCAACATATATATCTACATCAGGATGAAGCTTTTGAACAAGTTCAATACCTTCTGGGGAACTTATTAAGCATACAAGTCTTAAATTCTTGGCTCCTCTTTTCTTTAACATAGTTATAGCATCTGCTGCTGATCCTCCTGTTGCTAACATTGGATCTACTACTATTACATCTCTTTCTGCTATATCTTGTGGTAACTTACAGAAGTATTCTACTGGTTGAAGAGTTTCTTCATCTCTATATAATCCTATGTGACCAACCTTAGCTGCTGGTATAAGCTTAAGCATACCATCTACCATACCAAGTCCAGCTCTTAATATAGGAACTATAGCAACCTTCTTACCTGATAACATTTTGCATTTTGTTTTGCAAATTGGTGTTTCTATTTCTACTTCTTCTGTACTTAAATCTCTTGTTACTTCATAAGCCATAAGCATTGAAACTTCTTCTACTAATTCTCTAAAATCTTTTGAACCTGTTTCCTTATTTCTTATAAAAGCTAATTTGTGTAATATTAATGGGTGATCTATTTGTGTTACCTTACTCATTTATATTCCTCCTGAGACTATTTATTTTTATTATTTGTAATACTTCTTTTCTATTTCAGATATTTTGTCAATTCTATTTTGATGTCTTCCACCTTCAAATTTTGTATTTAAAAATGTTTTTACTATATCTATTGCTAATCCTGGTCCTACAACTCTCTGTCCTATAGTTAATATATTTGCATCATTATGTTCTCTTGTTGCATGAGCGCTAAAAGTATCAGAACATAATGCTGCTCTAATTCCAGGAATTTTATTAGCTGCAATTCCTATGCCTATACCTGTTCCACATATTAGAATTCCAAAATTGAATTCTTTTGCTGCTACTGCTTCTGCTACCAATATGGCGTAATCTGGATAATCACAAGATTCGTTAGAGTTAGTTCCAAAATCTTTTGTCTCATATCCTGCTTCGAATAAATATTTTTTTATTTCTTCTTTTAATTCGACTCCACCATGATCGCATCCAATTGCTATTTTCATAAAAATGTACCTCCTATCACTGTATTGGTAATTTTTTATAATAAAAAAGGAAAGGTTTCCCCCTCCCTCCCCAATTATACTTCTAATATGTCAAAGCCTGATGCTTTATTTAATCTATTCATTATGGCTAAACCTACTCCTTCTTCATCAAAAGCTTGACATAAAATAACATCTACTTTTAAATCATCACACTCTCTAAGGGATTCAAACAGGTTTCTTGCTACATCGTATAGATTTTTTTCACTTCCTAAAGAAATCACTTTACCACTATTAAAACTACTACATAATTCATCTGTAGATAATATTGCAACTTCTTTTTGATTTTCTATATAATTTTGTACTATTTCATTAATTTTTTCAATAGTTTTTTTCTTATTTCCCTTTATTATTTTTAATTTTGCCTTTGGCGCATAATGTCGATACTTCATTCCCGGTGCTTTTGGCCTTAGATTTTCATCTGGTTTTCCTTGTATTGCTTTATCTATATTTATATCCTTACAAACTTCTTGCAACATTTCTAATGTCACTCCACCTGGTCTTAAAACCATAGGTGGATAGACTGTGCAATCAACTATAGTAGATTCGACCCCAATATCACTTTTTTCTCCTCCAAGTATATAGTCTACCCTTCCACTTAAATCCTCAATACAGCGTTCAACTTCAGTTGGACTAGGTCTGCCTGATATATTAGCCGATGGTGCTGCAATTGGATATCCTGATAGATCTATAAGCTTTAATGCAATACTACTATTTGGCATTCTTATACCTATTGTATCTAAGTTTGCACTAGTTTCATTTGGAATTATCTCTTTTTTATTTAATATTATTGTAAGCGGTCCTGGCCAGAATTTATCAATAAGCTTTTGGGCTACTTCTGGTACTTCTCTTACTAAATACTTTATTTCTTTTGAAGATACATGTATTATTAAAGGATTATCTTGTGGTCTTCCTTTTGCTTTAAATATTTTTTCTACAGCTTGAGCATTTAAAGCATTACCACCTAATCCATACACAGTTTCTGTTGGAAATGCAACAATTCCCCCATTATGTATAACCTTTGCCGCTTCAATTAAATATTCAATATCTTTATCAATATCTTTTATAATAGCTACCTTTGTTTCCAAAAGTTCTACCCTCTTTCTCTTTATATTTCTATTTGTTCTCTTGCTATTTTAATATTTTCTATAGCTGAAGCTGTATATGATGCTCTAACACAATTTTTATATATTTCATCTAATAAAATATATTTTTTAAGAGCACCTTTTCTTATAACTTGAAAATAATACGTTTCTTCTGGATTAATCTTTTTTATTTTTAAATATTCTTCTGCAGCTTCTGGATATTTTTTAATGAATATCTTGCTTATAGGCTTTAAATACCTATTCCTGAATCTGGTTGTAGTCATAATTACTATATCCATATCTTCTTTACGTTTATCAGTATGAACAGAAATCACTTTATCACATAGTATAACAGACTCTTTAGAAAATAGTCCACTTTTAAATTTCAACTTATTATTTATACAAGAAAACTTTAATCTGTGATAATTCAATTTACTTATACATGATATTATTATTAACACCTCTAAGACTAATAGATAAATCCATAAGAACATAGCTCTTATTTCTGATAATAAAGCTACTAAAGGAAGTATTACAAATAGTATGAACATTAATATAAAGAATTGATTTTTATGCTTTCTTTCCTTTTTTAATGCTTTATTTATTTTCATTCTTCCACCTACTTTAAAAGCCCTACATTATCAAATGCAAGGCTTTTTTATTAAATAGCGTCAGTATTTCCCATCTTCTTCATTTTTTCTGCTTGGTCAGCTGTAATTAATGCATTAATAACTTCATCTATATCACCATTTAAATATGATTCTAATTTATAAAGTGTTAATCCAATTCTATGGTCAGTAACTCTTCCTTGTGGGTAGTTATAAGTTCTTATTCTCTCACTTCTATCCCCTGAACCTACTTGGCTCTTTCTATCTTCTGCTATCCCAGCACTTCTTTCAGCTTCTGCAGCTTCATATAATCTAGACCTTAAAACCTTCATAGCTTTTTCTTTATTTTTTAATTGTGATTTTTCATCTTGACATGCAACAACAAGTCCTGATGGTAAATGTGTGATTCTTACTGCTGAATCTGTTGTATTAACGCATTGACCTCCATTACCTGAAGATCTATATACATCTATTCTTAAGTCTTTTTCGTTTATTTCTATTTCAACGTCATCAACTTCTGGTAATACAGCTACCGTTGCCGTAGATGTGTGAATTCTACCGCTTGATTCTGTATCTGGAACCCTTTGAACTCTATGAACTCCACTTTCATATTTAAGTTTAGAGTACGCTCCTGAACCCTTAATCATAAATACTACTTCTTTAAATCCACCAATATCAGTTTCGTTAGCACTCATTAGTTCAACTGACCATCTTTGTGTTTCTGCATATCTTGTGTACATTCTAAATAGATTTGCTGCAAATAATGCTGCTTCATCTCCACCTGCACCACCTCTTATTTCTACAAAAACATTCTTATCATCATTTGGATCCTTAGGTAATAAAAGAATTTGTATATGATTTTCTAATTCTTCTTTTCTTGTTGCTAACAATGAAATTTCTTCTGAAAGCATTTCTCTCATTTCTTTATCGCTTTCTTCTGATAACATTTCTTTGTTTGCTTCTAAATCATCTGTAACTGTTCTATATTCTCTATATGCAGTAACTATAATTTCTAAATCAGCGTGCTCCTTACATAGCTTTCTCCATTCACTTTGGTTAGCCATTATTGAAGGATCTGATATCTTTACAGATAACTCATCATATTTATTTTCTATAAAAGCCAATTTATCTAATAACATAAATATCACTCCGTACTATATTTTTTAACATCTCCATATTATATCACAAGAGATAGAAACTTATCAATATTTAAAGTATCCCAGTAGAACTCTGTCTAATCCTGCCAAATCTTTTAATAATTTTATATTAGAAAATCCAGCTTCTTTCATTAACTCACTAACATCTTCTCCTTGATCATGACCAATTTCAAATGCTAATACTCCATTCTCTTTTAATACATACTTACTTTCTTTTATTATTCTTCTATAGAATATTAATCCATCATCTCCACCATCTAAAGCTACATGTGGTTCATATTTTTTAACATCATCCATTAAATTATCAATTTCATAGGCTTTAATGTATGGTGGATTAGATACTATTATACTATACTTCTTTCCTTCTTTTATTGCTTCTGTTAATAAATCACTCTTTATAAAGCTAACTCTGTCTTCTAACCCATGCTTAACTATATTCTTTTTAGTTATCTTCTCTGGAATATTGTAAAAATCAATTTCGTCTACTCTTACTTTTTTTCTGTAAGATGCAATAGATATACCTATTGCTCCACTCCCTGAACATAAATCGCAGATTTCTATTTCATCATCATCTTCTACAATTGATAATACTTCCTCAACTAATATTTCAGTGTCTCCCCTTGGTATTAATACCCCTTCTTCTATATCGAAGTCTAATCCCATAAATTCTGTTTCACCTAAAATATATTTTATAGGCATTTTTCCTTTTCTTTTTTCTATTAAGTTTAAATACTCTTTTTCATCTTTAGCTGAAACCTCTTTCTCCCTATTTGTTATTATATATACCTTATCTTTTGCTAAAACATTACATAGTAATAATTGAGCGTCTAACATATATGTATCTATGTCTTCTGCTTTTAATGTTTTTGATGCTATATCTAATAAATCTCCAATAGTCTTCTCTTTTGGCTTTATTCCTTCTGCACTCATAAGAGCTGCAATAGCAACCTCTATTTGATCATCATCTGGCTCCTTAGTTGTAAGCTCTTGAAGTTTTAATCCTGGATATGCTATTATTTTTGATAACTTATTGTCATTCTTTCCAAGCCACCTTATTAGTTCATATGTTATTCCTGATACAAATGGAATTAGAATTATTCTAAGTATAAGTCTTTCAAAAAACCCGCCCCAACCAGTGAAGCTAAATATTATTATACTAACAAACATAATTAAAAACAAAAAATTTGTTCCACATCTTGGATGGAATCTACCAAATTTCCTTACATTTTCTACTGTTAATTCTTCTCCTGATTCATAACAGAATATTGATTTATGCTCAGCTCCATGATATTGAAACACTCTATATATGTCTTCCATCTTGCTTATAGAATACATATATATAAGCAAAATTGTAATTCTAATTGCAGCTTCAATTAAATTTAATGCTATTGCTGGCATAGTTAACCTCACGTTAAATAAAGAAGCTATTCCCGTTGGTAAGGCCACAAATAACCCTATAGCAATAAAAAAGGATAGCATCATAGTTGCTCCTATTATTAAGTCATTACTTTTATCTCCAAATTTATTTTTTAGCCATATTTCAAATTTTGATTCTACCTCGTCCTCATCCTCAAAGAATGATGCTGAATAGTTTAGTGTATTAATTCCTGTAATTAAAGAATCTACAAGCACAAATATACCTCTAATAAATGGAATATTTAAAAATTTGTATTTTTTAGTTATAGGAATTATTTTTTTAAATTCTATCTTTATTTCTTTATCTGGAGTTCTAACAGCTGTAGCTTGACCTTTGCTTCCTCTCATCATAACGCCTTCAATAACAGCTTGACCTCCAACCTCGCACTTTTTCATTCTACCACTCTTCCTATTTATAAATTATTTTTGTACTTAAAATAACAGTGCCCACATAAAGATTCATATTCTACATTATTTACATTGTCTATAGCAATTTGCTCTCCTTCGAATACAAATCTATTATTAATTTTTCTTCCATTTAAAACTGCTTTTCTTCCACATTTACATATTGTCTTCATTTCCTCTATACTATGAGCAAGCAATAATAATCTGGTACTTCCTTCAAAACCTTGCATTTTAAAATCTGTTCTTAAACCATAGCATATTACTGGTATATCTAAAACAACTGCTAATTCAAATAATTGATCTATCTGATTTGCATTTAAGAATTGAACTTCATCTACCAAAATACAATCTATATTTCCATTTTGTTCTTTATATTGTTTAACTTTTTCTAATACATTATCTTCATTATAAATAACTAAATCTACTTTTCTTTCAACACCTAATCTTGAAATTAATTTTTCTCCACCTTTTTTATCAGTATAAGGCTTCATCAATATAACCTTCATGCCTCTCTCTTCATAGTTATAGGCTACTTGCATAAGATGTGTTGATTTTCCTGAATTCATAGCACCATATCTAAAATATAATTTACTCATAATACGTCTCCTTTTCATTAGATATATACTAAGATTATAGCATTTTACCTTATAACTAATCAAAGATATTTTATTATGTAATTATATTGACTCGATTATCCTCCTATGATATACTCAAATGGTTATTTAAGTAGTCGAAAGAGGTGAAAAATATGAGAGAAGGCATACATCCAAAATATAACCACGAAGCTGTAGTTAAGTGTGCATGTGGAAATACTTTTACAACTGGTTCAGTTAAAGATGAACTTAAAGTAGAAATATGCTCTAAATGCCACCCATTCTTCACTGGTAAACAAAAAATCATTGATGTTGGCGGAAGAGTTGACAAATTCAATAAGAGATTTAATCTTAACAAATAGAAATTCTGGGAAAGACATTGTCTTTCCCATTTTTCTTTATTATCTTTATTTTCTTAATTTTTTCTTCAGTTTCTTAAATTTATCTTAGATTTTTTCTTTTTTATACTTTATTTAAAAATATATATTATAATATATATAGTAATTATTTATTGTCATAAATTTCAAACCTATTTTAATTTCTATTAAAAATATATTATGTTATTTAGAAAAGTGAGTGTTATATAATCATGAAGAAAATTTTAATAATATCAACTTCTACGGGCGAGGGTCATAATCAAGCTGCAAATTCTATATCAGGAAATTTTGAAAAATCTGGATACGAAGTTGTACGCCATGATTTTCTGAAAAATAATAGTAAGATTTTAACTAAATTATTTATTAGTGGATATGAAATATCTGCTTCATTTTTCCCTAAAACATATGGATTGGCTTATAAACTTACTGATACTGGATTTACAAACAAACTATTATCTCTTGTATTTTTCTTTACTAAAAGAAAAATATCAAATTTAATAAATTCAGTTAATCCAGATATAATTTTAATTACTCATCCATTTGCTGTAAATATAATGGGATCCCTAAAGAAAAAGGGCTTAAATAAACCTGTAATTGTTATAGTAACAGATTTTAAAGCTCATTCAACATATATAGATAAAAATATTGATGCTTATATAACTGCAAGTGAAAATACAAAGGAAAATTTAGCAGGTAGAGGAATCGATCCTAGAAGAATATTCTCTTTTGGTATTCCTGTAAAAGATGAATTCTTAGAAAGTAAATCTGATATTAAAACTACTAAAAATGATGATTATTTTAATATTTTATTAATGAGTGGAAGTATGGGATTAAAAAATATTTCTTATGTTTTAAAAGAATTATTGAATAATTCTCATAAACTTAGAATAACAGTAGTTTGTGGTAAAAATGAAAAGCTTAAGAATGACTTATTAAGCGAATATAGCCATTCAATGAAAGATAAAAAACTACATATATTGGGTTTCTCAAAAGATATCGATTCATTAATGGAATATTCCGATTTAATAATAAGTAAACCTGGTGGTTTAACTGTTACTGAGGCTATAACAAAAAATTTGCCTTTATTAATTCCATTTGCCATTCCAGGACAAGAAACTCAGAATGTAGAATTCTTAACTTCTAATGGATATGCCATATATGTAGATAATCTTTTAGAGTTAAATTTCAAAATAGATAATTTGATTTCAAATCCTAAAGAATTAGAAAAAATGCGTTTTAAGTTATCTAAAATATCATCTTGTTATTCTAAAGAAAAGATAGTTAAATTAGCTAACCAGTTAATAGACAAATAGTTATATATTGCAAAACAATATATTTTAGTTAACAGTGCATAGTTCACAGCTTTTTAATTTAAAAGGAACAGGCACCAGGTATTAGATTTTGTAAAGAAAAATAATGAATAATCAAACGGGAATGCATTTTGAGTAAAAAGTGCTTCTCATGGAAAAACATCGTTAATTTATATTATACAAATTTCACCTGTTACCTGTTACCTGTTACCTGTTACCTGTTACCTAAGACATTAAAAATAAGAAACACTTGTGAACTGCAAACTAGAAATTTTGCTTCACAAAATATTACTTTCTCTCTATTTCACTCTTGCTAAATATGTTAATAAATTCTTTGTTACTTTTTGTTTTTGAAAGCATATTTATTAATTTTTCAGTTACATTCTCTACGTTTCCATCTCTATACATTACTCTTCTAATAGCATATGAAACTTCTTTTTCTTCATTAGATAATATTAAGTCTTCTTTTCTTGTACCTGATTTATAAATATCTATAGCTGGGAATATTCTTCTTTCTTGAAGTTTTCTATCTAAATGAACTTCCATATTTCCAGTTCCTTTAAACTCTTCAAATATCATATCATCCATTCTTGAGCCTGTATCTACTAAAGCTGTAGCAAGTATTGTTAAACTTCCACCCTCTTCAATATTTCTAGCTGCTCCAAAGAATTTTTTAGGCATTATTAGTGCTCCAGGATCTAAACCACCTGATAGAGTTCTACCTGTTGGAGTTATTGTTAAGTTATAAGCTCTTGATAGCCTTGTTAAGCTATCTAGTAGTATAACTACATCTTTTCCTTGCTCTACCATTCTTTTGGCTCTTTCTAGTACCATTTGAGAAACTTTTGCATGATTTTGAGGCTCTTCGTCAAAAGTTGAATAAATAACATCACCATTTATAGATCTTTTCATGTCAGTTACTTCTTCTGGTCTTTCATCTATAAGCAATACTATAAGTTTAATATCGGGATAGTTTTTAGAGATATTTTGAGCAACTTTTTTTAATAAAGTTGTTTTACCTGCTTTAGGAGGGGCTACTATTATTCCTCTTTGTCCTTTACCTATAGGACAAATTATATCCATTAATCTTGAAGATAAATCTCCTTCATCATTAGTTTCTAAATGTAGCCTTTCTTGAGGATAAATAGGTGTTAATGTCTCAAAGGACTGTCTTCTAACAGCTCGCTCAGGATTTTCGCCATTTACTCTCTCGACAAAAAGTAGAGCCTTAAATTTTTCACCATCTTTTGCTTCTCTTACTTTTCCTTCTACTTCATCACCAGTCCTAAGATTG
This sequence comes from Clostridiaceae bacterium AF10-41, assembly GCA_027686065.1. Lineage (GTDB taxonomy): Bacteria > Bacillota > Clostridia > Clostridiales > Clostridiaceae > Clostridium. The sequence goes on along the minus strand of JAQCTH010000024.1, from coordinate 5,349 downwards.
AATCTTCTTATTTGAGATGGAGATACATAAATATCATTTTCACCTGTTTGATAGTTGTTACATCTTAAAAATCCAAAACTATTATTTTCTAATATCTCTAAAACACCTTTAGCGCTATTAGATTCATTTATCATAACTTTTAGTCTTTCTCTTTTTTCTTCTTTATTTTCTTCCTTTACTTCTGTAGTTACAGTATTACTAACTTCTTCTACATTCACCTTAGGAGTTATTTTTTCTTGTAATACAACTCCATTTTTTTCTATACTCTTAGGAGTATTTTCAATTATTGCATCTATAAGTTCATTTTTTTTAAGCTTACTTATATTTTTTATATTAATTTCCTTAGCAATTTCTTTTAACTCAGCTAATGTTTTTCTTTCATACATTTCTTTAGTCAAAATTACACCTCCATATAATATTTTCATTTATAAATTAATTATGACTATATGTTCATAATAAAAATAACTTTTTTAAATTTAAATAATTCCTAGTTGGGATATTTTCAGATATAAATATTTAAGATATGAATCTCACAGATTTTATATATGTATCTATATTATGAATTAATAAGAACAATTTATCAAGATTAATTTAATTAATTATATTTCTATTATTTCCCAAATATCGTTTTTAATACAACTTTATAAATTGCAAAGTAATTTTTTAGTGAGAATTTAATAATAAAAGAGTGAAAAGCATCTTTATTCCAAAATCCTTTAAGGATTTTTTTCATAACTACTCACTTTTTCACTCTTTCCCTTTCACTATTTTGCTTTGCAAAATAAAATAAAGGAGCCGCATAAAAGCAGCCCCTAGATTTAAGTATTAACTTATTTTTTCTTCGTTTTTCTTTCTAAACATGATATAACCTATACCAGACATTAGCATAGCAAATATTAATACATTTGCAGAATCTTGTCCGCCTGTGTTTGGCAAGTTATTTTGATTATTTGTGTTACCTGAATTGTTATTTGAGCCTCCTGTATTTGTATTATCTCCTGGAATTATAACTTCACCTTTAGTGTCATCTGCTCCAGCTATTAATAGCTTCACTATATTTGTATCTACTCCATTTGCTCTCCAGTAATCAATAATTTCGTCTCTCATTACAAGCATTGTATCTTTCATATTTTTAGCATTTCTAAAGTCATATCCATCTCCACCAGTTGCCATAAAATCATTAACTACAACTGTATAATATTTATTCATATCTAATGGAGTTCCATCTGCTAATCTAATTGAAGTAATTCTCTCTCCCGCTTTAGCATCTTTATCATACCAAACTTTTATTCCTGAGAATTGTCCCCATCCAAAGTTTTCTGGCATAATTCCATGTTCTATAGCAGCTTTTACATCTGAACCCTTTAATTCCATTGTTACTAAAGTGTTATCAAATGGTAATATTGTATATAAATCTCCAATTGTTAATACGCCTGCTGATAATGGAGCTCTTACTCCTCCACCATTAGTTATTGCAATATCTACACCAGTAATTTTTCTCATTGTCTCTGAAACAACTGTTCCCAACGGAGTAAGACCTTCATTTCTATCATGAGATAAATCCTTATCTAAATCTGCTACCTTTTCACTTAATATTGGTAATAATTCAGCTTCATATTTCTTAACTATATCTGCTGAAGTCTTATCTGGTACTATGCTAGCACTTCTTAAGTAAAGTTCATCTAATTTAGCTCCAAGTGAAACTAATTTTCCTGTATCATCAAAATCAAAGGTTAATACTGATAAAGCTCTACCGTTATATCCAGCTTCAATTATCTTAACTCCATTAACTTCAACATTTGTAAATTGATGATCATGTGATGCTATAATTGCATCAACATTTTTAACTTTATTAGCTAAATCTACAGCTTCTCCAACAGGTTTTTTATCCTTATCTGTTGTTGCTCCTAAATGTGATAATACAACTACTGCATTAACTTTGTCTTCATTTCTTAATTTATCAGTATATTTTTGAACTGATATTGATGGATCTTCGAATATTAAGTCAGCAACATTTGCTGGTGTTGTCTTATAAGCTGTTTCAGGTGTTGTAACACCTATTAATCCAATTTTAACTCCATCAACTTCAATAATTTTATAAGGTTTTGCCCATTCAACAGGTTTTCCTGTTTTCTTATCTATAATATTAGCAGCCAAGAAATCAAAGTTACCTTTTTCTGCCCATGTAGGAATTAATTCTTTTCCCCAGTCAAATTCATGATTTCCAATTGAAGATGCAGGTATGTTTATATCCTTCAAGAATTCACTCACTGGAGCACCTTTAGTAAGATTTGATATTGCTGTACCTTGGTATAAGTCTCCAGCTGATAGTGGTATAGCTTCATAATTAGAGAATCCATTTAATGAAGTTCTTTCCTTTATTGCTGATGCTAGCTTAGCTATTCCAACATTTTTACCACTTTCTTGTACATTTCCATGTAAATCATTGAAACTTACTAATTCAACTCTTTTTAAGTTTTTAGCTACTAAAACATCATTTATAGTTAAACTTCTTATATTAGGAGTTCTTCCATCTTCTGATACTGGTATTTTAAGGACTCCATCATTAACTAACTTAACAACTTCTTCTCTTAATTTAGAATCATAATTAATTCCTGTCAATTTCCAGTTGTTGTCAATATTTCTAGTAATACTTCCACTTTTAACTTCGGTTATATACTCTATAATTAAATCTCTCATATCTGATATAGTATCATTATTTGTATCATAAACTTTTTCATGAGTTCCTGCCTCAAAAACAGAATTTTCAGGTGCATTCAAAATTGAGTCATATCTATAGTTATTTACTGATAAATAAACTACATCAGTATCTGCAACAACTTTTCCATCCTTTTCAAACTTAACGTTTTCAATTCTACTTCCAGCTGGCTTAGAAATATTTATTTCATAACTTATTCCATCAAACATATCATATTGATATAGTCTAATATTTTCGTTTAACGATACAGTTAAATCTCCCGGTTTAAATGTATTATATATTGATGATGTCCATTCCATAAATCTCTTAAGTTGCTTTCCATTTGTTTTTATTGTGTAAAGCTTATTATCATATTTATATATATTAGAAATATCTGATCTCTTAATATCTCCAGACTTCATATTTGATGTTGCATCAAATAAAGCTGCTGCTGAAACTTGATATCCAGTATTAACATCTATTCCTTTTGACTCTAGATGCTTTTTACTATTATATAATTGAACTTCATTTACTAAGTCAGTTATTCCTTGATCTCTTACTAATGATTCTGGAATATCTGCAATTTCATTTTTATCAGCTAAATCCTTTCCTTCTAATCTACCAATCACTACGCTTGCATCGGCTTTAGCCCTTTGGTCATATCCTTTTAATGCCTCTGCTAAGTCTGAATCTTCTGCTACACCTTTTGTGTTTAAAAATTCTACTTTTTTCTCTACTATTTCATAGCCTGTGCCATTAGTTTGAAGTCTTACTTCTACTTTTCCTAACTTTCCACCATTATTCGTTGGTTGTATTAAAACAGCATTACCTGCAGTTTTATTTTTATCAGCATCATGGCTATGACCCATTATGACAACGTCTACATCAGGATTGTTTATAGCTACTTCTTTTGCTGAATCTCCATTACCATATTCACTATCAAAACCCATGTGCGCTGTAACTACATATACATCTGCACCGCCAGCTGCCTTTATTTCTTCAATAACTTTTGCAACTTCTTGTGATGGATTAGTAGGTGTATATCCAACTAAATTTGGTCCATCCCATTTAGTAATATGTGGTGTAACAACACCTATTGTTGCAACTTTTATTCCATTGTTTAAAGTTTCCATATTATATGCATCAAATACTCTTTGCCCATCTTTATAAAGATTTGCACATAATACAGATATTTCTGCTTTCTCTGCTTGTTCTGCTATTTTAAATAGTTTATCCATTCCAAAATTAAACTCATGGTTTCCAAGGTTATAAGAATTATATCCTATTTTACCCATGCCTAATACCATTGGGTTAAATTCATCTTCTAAAAACAAGTGATTATAGTTTCCTTGAATGGTGTCTCCATTATCAACAACTATAGTATTCTCATTTTTAACTTTTTCCTGCTTAACAAGTGTAGCTATTTGAGTTAAACCTCCATCTGATCTTGTCGCTCTAGCATATTCGTATGGAGCAAACCTTCCATGCAAATCGGTAGTTGCAAGAATTTGAATTGTTTTTGTTGATAGTTCTTCTGCTGTTGCTTTTACTAAATTCATTGGTAGATTTCCAATAACAAAAGTAAAAGCTAAAACTGAAGCTAAGAATTTTTTCAGGTTTCCCTTAATTCTCATTTTACCCCTCCTAATATTTTTTTATGTTATTTTTAATAATAACCATTTAAAATAGACATCTAAAGTATTTAGATATAATTATAATATCTGTAGCTAATACTTAAGATGTCTTCATTGTAAAGCAATTCTAAAATTTGTTGTTTAATAGTATTAGTGATTTCTTTAATGATATCAGTAATATTATTAATTGTTAATGACCATACCCTATGATGTAAAATATATTATATTACTTTTTAATACTGTTATTCCAGTCACTTAAAAACTTTTCTATTCCAATGTCTGTTAATGGGTTTTTACTCATTTGAACTAATACATTGTACGGAATAGTTGCTATATGAGCTCCAGCTAATGCTGCTTCTATGCTGTGTATAGGATTTCTAACACTTGCAGCTATTATTTCTGTACCTATATCATGTATTTTAAAAACTGATGCAATTTCTTTTATCAGTTCTATTCCTTTACTTCCAATATCATCTACTCTGCCTATGAAAGGGCTTACATAAGTAGCGCCAGCTCTAGCAGCTAATAATGCTTGGGCAGTAGAGAAAACTAAAGTAACATTTGTTTTTATTCCTTTTGATGATAGTACATTCACTGCTTTTAATCCTTCTATAGTCATTGGGATCTTAATAACTATATTAGGATGAATTTTTGATAATTCAATACCTTCATCTATCATTTCCTCATGTTTCAAGCTAATTACCTCTGCACTTATAGGTCCATCAACTATTGTAGTTATTTCCTTTATGACTTCTTTGAAATCTCTTCCTTCTTTAGCTATTAAAGATGGATTCGTAGTAACTCCACAAATAACTCCCATATCATTTGCAGATATAATTTCATCTACATTTGCTGTGTCTATAAATATCTTCATACCTCAAGTCCCCCTATATAAATTCTTTAATATTTCAGTAGAAATTCATTCATTGAATGAATTTCTACATTAATTACTTAACTTTTCCCTTTTAACTAAAATCCTATCTCTTACCTGCATCAAATGGTTCTCCAGAAGCCTTT
>JAQCTH010000023.1 GCA_027686065.1 Clostridiaceae bacterium AF10-41 | reverse complement strand
TATTCAATTTTATTTTCTTTATTTAAATAATCATCTATATAAACCTCTTTACTAAGCAAGAGTTTAATCTTTAACATATCTTTTATAAAACCGTAAGGATCATTTCTATTATTTAATTTCAATTTAGAATAAAATTCATATTCAGAAATGGTTTTTTTATCAGAAGTTATTCTTAAATTTTCTTCTCTAATATTAAAATCATATAAATAAATATTTTGCCATCCCATTGAAAACTGAATTATATGGTGTAGCATTTCAAAAGTAATTTTTGATGGTATTATAACTTTTCTATATATTAATGTAGTACTATCTATAAGTTCTATTTTTATCTTATATACATTCATAAATGACCTCCTCTTATTCTTAAGATATATCTTTATTTTAGCCATTTATTAATTTTTTATATTTCCAGTTTTAGCTTGTTTTAATTTCTTTTAAACATTGTAAATTAATTGGACCCCAGGGGTACTTTTCATTAAGATTTTTTTTGTTTCATCATCACAAAAAGCTGCATTTACACTATTTATATAAATTTCTTTGTATTCATCTATATTAACTTTAAATGTTTCTACTAGTTTTTCTGTTTCTTCAGTTAAATTTATATTAGATACAGTTCTGTTATCAGTACTTAAGCTAACCTTTATATCATCTTTATGATATTTATATATAGGATGATCTACATAGGATTTTACTGCTTTTGTATCAACATTACTTTTAGGACACATTTCTAAAGTTACTCCCATCTCTTTAACTAGATTATAAGCCTCTTTATCATTGTATATATAAACACCATGACCTATTCTTTCTGCTCCTAAAAAATTTATTGCATCTCTTACATTTTTCCCAAAGCCAGTTTCTCCAGCATGTACTGTAATTCTAAACCCTAACTCCTTAGCAAATTTCATCGAATCTATATATTCATAAACAAAATCTTCTTTTTCTGATGCTGCTAAATCTATTGCAACAACCCCTCTGCCAAGATATTTTTTCCCAGCTTTTATTGAATCGTATATATGAGATATTTCTAAGCTTCTCATACAAGAAATTATTACATTACCTTTTATCTCATAATCTTTTTCAGCTTCTTTTATTCCATTTATAACACTTTCTATTATTTCTTCTAAAGCTAGTCCTTTTTTTGTATGCAGTACCGGGGCAAATCTCACCTCAATATATTTCACATTTTCTTTTGCTGCATCTTCTAATAATTCATAAGCTGCCCTTTTTAAGTTTTCCTTTGTTTGCAGGACTTCATTTGGTAAATCGAATTTTTTTAAGTATTCATCTAATGAATTACATTTCTCTGAAACAACCAGTAGATTTTTAACATAGTCATACTCATAACTGTCTAATTTTATATTTTCTCTTTTCGCAAGCTCTATAACCGTCTCAACTCTTAAACTTCCATCTAAATGACAATGAAGTTCTATTTTAGGTAAGTTACTAATATCCATGAAATTAAATCCTCCTCTAAATTTTTATAAAAAAAATTCTTGACTACGAAGAAATCACAAATAAAATGATTTCCTCGTAATCAAGAATTATTGGTTCTTGGTAGAAACCCCTAATCCATATTATTAGGGTTATACGAAGCTATTTAATATATCTCTATTTAAATTAATATTAATTTTAGCACATATATTAAAATAGTCAATATACATTTTTGACTTTCTTATTCTATATTTCCCTTATATAGAGTCCTTTCTGAAATGTCTATTTTAAAGTTCTTTTCGTATATTTCTATTAAGTTTTCTTCTCTTTCATTAACAAGTGAAAATACTTCTCCAGACTTGCCTGCCCTTCCTACTCTTCCAGCTCTATGTAAATAATCATTAGGATCTTCTGGAATATCAAAATTAATAACATAATTAACTTCTTTTATGTCTAGTCCTCTTGCCGCTATATCTGAAGCTATTAAAACTTGGATTTTTCCTTTTCTGAAATTTTCTAAAGCTCTTTTTCTATCTTCCATTTTGCCACTGCCGCCTATTGCATCTACTTTCACATTGTTAAAAGACAAATATTCTATAGCAGTATTAGTTGTATAGCTGTCATTATTAAATACTAAGACTTTTTCACCTTTAATTGAGTTTAAAAGTTTTCTTAATGTCTCAATTTTTTTCCTATAATCAGTTTTTATATAGCTGTGTTTTATATTTTCATTAACTTTATTATTTTTAACTGATATAACTTTTATATCTTTAGCTAAATCTTTAGCAATTTCTAAAGTTTTATTATTTAATGTAGCTGAAAACATCATAAGTTGAGTTTGATTTTGTGTAGATTTTATTATATTTTTTATAACTGGAAGATTATTTTTATCTAAAAGCTTATCAACTTCATCAATAACAATAGTTTTTATAGTATGAGCTGTTACTTTCTTTTTACCCATCAATTCGAATATTCTTCCTGCTGATCCAACAATAATATGAGGTTTTACCTTTAAATTATCTATTTGCCTTTTAATATTTGCACTTCCTATTAAAGGTGTAGATGTGATTTCTAAGCTGGCTGATTTTTTTACTTCATTTATTGTATTGTTTATTTGAATAGCTAACTCATGAGTTGGAGCTAATATTATACATTGTATTTCTTTTTTACTTGTATCGATATTTTCTATTATAGGTAGAAGATAAGCTAGAGTTTTTCCTGTACCTGTCTCAGACTGACCAATTAAATTTTCTTTATTCATGGCCGGTAGAATAATTTCCTTTTGTATTTCAGTAGGTTCTTTTATTCCCATAGTATTTAATCCACTAATTATTTTTTCATTTATTTTAAGACTTTCAAAATTAATTTCCATAACTATACCTCTTTCATTAGATTACCTCTTATTCATTTGCATATTAACTTTATCAATACTTTTATAAATTGTCAAAGTATATTACAAATTGGAAATTAATTGGACCCCAGGGGTAAATTTTTTATTAATTTTGATTATAAAAAAGCAATCCATTCATTAACTTTATTGGATTGCTTTTTTATTGATACTTATATGTGTTTTTATATTTACATTTATCCTTTGCAAATCTACATTTATATATAATTTAAAATAATCATTAAAAAGTGAAAGTATCTGGATCTGCTCCAGTTCTTAAGTTCCTATTCATTTCATCTATTAATTTTATATCTTCATTAGTTAATTCAAAATCAAATACATCTGCATTTTCCTTTATTCTTGCTTCATGTATTGATTTAGGGAATACTACTATTCCTTTTTGCAATAGCCATCTAATAATAACTTGGGCTACTGATTTATTGTACTTCCTTCCTATTTCCTTTAATTCTTCATCATCAAGGCAAGCCCCTGAACCAAGTGGTGACCAAGATTCAAATACAATACCTTTATCTCTGCACATTTCTAAAATATTATTATCTTGCATTTGAGGATTAAATTCCATTTGATTTACTGCTGGAACAATTTCTGTATTATCTAATAAATCTTGAAGGTGATGAGTTTTAAAATTTGATACTCCAATAGCTTTAGCTCTACCACTTTTATAAATTTCTTCCATTATTTTATATGATGGAATGTATTCATTTTTAACTGGCCAATGTATTAAGTATAAATCTACATAATCTAACCCAAGTTTCTTTAAGCTTAATTCAAAAGCTTCCATTACTTTATGATCTCTCATATCTTGATTCCATAGTTTTGTTGTTATAAACAATTCTTCCCTTGGGATTTTGCTTTCTCTTATTGCTTCACCCACAGCTTCTTCATTTTTATATATAGCTGCAGTATCAATATGTCTATATCCTGCTTTTAATGCAGCAAGAACAGCTTCCTTAGTTTCAGGTCCACTCTGCCAAACCCCTAATCCAAATTGATAAATTTCAGTGCCCGTATTCATTTTTATCTTACTGTCTATTTTCATACTATAACCTCCTACATTATTGTAAAAATTTTCTTTAACATAATTATAAACCTTAGAGTTTACTCTAAGTCAAATTTTATTTTACATATTTATTAGTTTAACTTATAGAAATTGTTTTATTTATTAAAATATATTGTGATTTGAAATTATCTTGCCATATTATATATATTATATACATCTTCCCAATAAAGGGCTTTTAAGTTTCCTACTGGATTTTCATTATGTCCTGTACATTTTTGTGCAAGTAATCTAAAATCTATATTTTCTAAACCTAATTCTCGTAAATTAGTAGGTAAACCCATTTTTAAATAAAACTCTTGTAATTTTAAAATTCCATTTAAAATATCCTGTTCTTTATTATCACTAGGATTAATATTCATAACATCATATGAAAATTTTAAAAATCTATCTTCATTTACTTTATATACATATTTCATCCAAGCTGGAGTTAATACAGCAAGACCTGCTCCATGAGGTACTTCATAATTAACAGCACTAAGCTCATGTTCCATTCCATGGCATCCCCAATCCCCTACTCTACCTACACCTAACATTCCATTATGACCAAAGCATCCAGCTAGAGCAACTTGTGACCAGGCATCATAGTTAGTTGCATCATCTTTTAATATTAATCCATTTTTCATCATTATCCTTAAAGTACTTTCACATAATCCATCTATAAAATCTGTATTTTTTGTATTAGTAAAATATCTTTCCATAACATGACTCATCATATCAGAAACACCATTAGCAATTTGGTTTTTAGGTATTGTATAAAATAGCTTAGGATTTATAATACTTATTATTGGCCTTATCTTCATAGATGTATATCCTAATTTTCTATCTCCATTAGTAAGAACTGCATCTGGACTCCCCTCACTTCCTGCAGCTGGAATTGTAAGAATAGTTGCAACTGGTAATGCTTTTTCTATTTCTTTTCCTGTTGCAAATAAATCCCATACAGAGCCATCATAGGTTACTCCCATAGCAATACTTTTAGCAGAATCTATTGCACTTCCACCACCTACAGCAAGTACTAAATCAACATTTTCTTCCCTACATACCTTTATACCTTCTTCTACAAGTGAAAGTACTGGGTTTGCTTGCACTCCTCCAAAATCTAAAACCTCTATATTAGCTTCTTTTAGAGATTTTAATACTTCATCATATAGCCCTGTTTTCTTTATACTTCCTCCACCATATACAAAAAGCACTCTTTTATAATATGGATTTAATAAACTACCCATTTTCTTATGTTCATCCATTCCAAACAATAATTTAGTTTTATTTTCATAAATAAAATTCAACATAAAAACTCCACCTTTACCTTTTATTTTTTATCTTCTATAATTAGAATAAGGCCTAGAGTTTACTCTAAGTCAATAAAAAATATAATTTTTATGGGGGATAATATTTATGGAATACACAATAAAACAAGTTTCTGAAAAAGTAAAGCTATCTGATCATACATTAAGATACTACGATAGGGAAGGACTAATGCCATTATTAAAGAGAAGTTCAGCTGGTAGCAGATTATATACTGAAAATGATGTTAGCTGGCTTGAACTAATTTGTTGTTTAAAAAATAGTGGAATGTCTTTAGCTGAAATTAAAGAATTTATGAATCTTTGTCTTCAAGGGGAAAGAACTTGTGAAGAAAGAAAGAATATATTAGAACATCATAAAGAAGATATATTAAGTCAAATTGAATATTTAAAGCAAAGTTTAAATATCATTAACTATAAAATAGATCATTATAAAGAAATTGGAATTTTCCATATAGATTCACCCCTGGGGTCCAAATAATTTCCAATTTAATATTTGGATCCTAGAGGTGAGATTTTGTTTACTGTTAAGTACCCATTCTTCAATTTTATTTTAATTTATCCATAAGAAATTTAAACCTTGGGTTATCTCGAAGAAAATCTAATTCTTTATCTACTTTTAAAGAGTTTTTTATCATTTTTTCCATTTCTTTTATTCCATCTTCTTCTTTAAACCTCATATGTTGATAAAGTTTAGAATTTCTGGCGCATGTTAATGAATCAATTCCCTTTATTATTTCTTCTAAAGTTTCTATGCTTTTATTCTTATCTTTCAGTACTAAATAAATTGGCAATTTAGATGATGCCCCTATATATTTGCCTAAGTCAAAGTTATTTGCTACCTTATCTACTAATTCAGAATAATTTAATGCTTTTTCATAATTTTTTTCTTCACATAAAAGTGATATTAATTGCATTAAGATATTTATTACATTATTTATATACTGATATAACATTTTTTCATGTATTTCATAAGCTTTTTCATACTCACCTTGCTTAATAAACAAGGTGGCCTGTATAGTTCTTTTATCAAAACCACTTGGAGGAATTTTATCTAATAATTTTTGTGCTTTTTCATACTCTCCTTTATTCATATAATCCTGTGATAGAGAGATTATTGCCATATTAGCCAATTCTTTGTTATTACTAAAAGTAACTATTTCAAACCAAGCTGTTATTTGCTTCTGATATTTTTCTTGCTCTGATACTGTTTCTACGCCCATAGCTAAATAAGCATTCATTATTTGAGCCACATATAAAATTAACTCATAACAATTAGGATACTCTTTGACCTTGTTACTAACTTTATTAAAAGTTTTTATATAACCCAAAGAGCTAATCTCACCAGAGATATCTTTAATAAATTGATTGATTTCTATATCAGTAAGATCATCTTTAAAAGAAAGTAAAGTATCAATATTTATATTTAGTATCCTTGCTAACGGAGCTAATAACGTAATATCTGGATATGATATTCCATTTTCCCACTTGTTCACAGCTGGAGCAGTAACTCCTAGATAATTAGCAATCTGCTCTTGAGTTAAATTTTGCTCTTTCCTATATTTGCGTATTATTTCATTAATTTTCATTTGAACATCTCCTCAATAAATTTGAAAGGCCTTTCCTATTTATACAATAGCAAAAGCCTTTTAAACTAACAAGTGAATTCATATCATGTTTTATTAAATAAAATTAACTGCTGGTTATATTATTTAATTTCTATTCTATTAATGTTAAAAACTTCTTTATTTCCCTTAGTTAATATTATTTTAATCGCTCCATTGTTAAAATCTTCTTCTATTTTTCATCATTAAGGAAGCTGTACTAAACTTAACTTTAATACAGCTTCTTCTAAATTTTATGTTATTATGTGGCTTATAATTACTTTACAGTTTCTTTAGCTGTTGGAAGTATTACTTCTACTTCTGAATGTGGACGTGGAATAACATGAACTGAAACCAATTCTCCAACACGTTGTGCAGCAGCAGCACCAGCATCAGTAGCAGCTTTTACAGCTCCAACATCACCTCTAACCATAACAGTTACAAGTCCTCCACCAACATATTCCTTACCTATTAAATATACGTTTGCAGCCTTAACCATAGCATCTGCCGCCTCTATTGAACCAACTAATCCCTTTGTTTCGATCATTCCTAAAGCATCATATTTCATTTTTAAATCCTCCTAAATTCTTTCTTTTTTATTTAATATTTTTTATATTATAATTTTTGAATTATAATCTACTTGTAAATTTATTTTATAATTTTTATCTTTGATTTTGAGTTAATATTCATAGCGTTTGCTTCTTCAGTATCAATATGACATTCAAGTCTAGATGTATCATTTGCTCTAATGGCTACATTACTATAGATACCACCTCTTAAATCATCAAATTTTATAGAAACTATTTGACCATCAAAAACACCAAATTTAATAGCATCTTCTGGAGTCATGTGTATATGCCTTTGTGCAACTATTAATCCTTCTTCAATTTGTATAGAACCTTTAGGTCCAATTATAGTAATCCCAGGGGTTCTACATAAGTCACCTGATAACCTTGTGTGCGGAATAACTCCAAGTTTAAAACAATCTCCAGTTAATATCTCAACTTGGCTTTTACTTCTTGTAGGTCCAAGAATTCTAACTTTCTCTATAGCTCCCTTAGGCCCACAAATAGTAACTGTTTCTTTACATGCATATTGACCAGGTTGTGATAAATCCTTTAATTTAGTTAGTTGATAATTGTCACCAAATAAAGTGTTTAAATCTTTCTGTGAAAGATGTACATGTCTATTTGAAACACCTACTGGAATTTCAGATGAATCACTTTTCACCTCTGTATTAGCTCCATTAGCTTTTACAGCTTCCAATAAAAGCTTCAATATAGCTTCACATCTATCATCCATTTAGAGTTCCCCCTTCATGGCCTTTACTATTTGATTAACCAATTTCATAAGCTCATCATTATTAGTGACTGTACTATTTTCAGTACTAGTACTCTTTGATGAAGCTACGTATTCAGCAGGACTTAGTGTTCTGCATTTATTTTGTGTAGAATGACAGTTATCATCAGTTTTTATATGATTAAAAGTTGGATCTGAAGAAGCTAATGTTGCACAATCCTTTAATCCATAAGCAACTCTCTTTATATTAACTAAATGCATTGGAGTAACATTTTCAGATACTGAACTTCCTCCCCAAGTACCACATCCAAGTGTAAATGATGGCATTAGTCCAGTACTTCCACCAGTTCCTCCTTGACTTCCTCCTGTATTAACTAAAATACGAGCAGCCGGTTTTCTAGCAAATTTCATTACTAAATCTCTATCTTCAGTATGAATACTCATGGTATGTCCAATTCCATTTTGAAGTAATTTAATACTCAATTCACATGCTTCATGCCAGTCTTTTACTGTATAGAACCCAAGTACTGTTGTAAGTTTTTCAAAAGATAATGGATATCCTTCACCTACACCATCTTGTTTTCCAATAAGTACCTTAGTACCTTCTGGGATAGATATCCCAGCAGCATTTGCTATGACTTGAGGTGATCTACCAACAAATTTAGCGTTCATATTGTGACCATTCTTAAATAGCAAATTACAAACTTTATTAGTTTCATCTATTGTCATGAAATATCCACCTTGTTTTGTGAACTCTTCAACAACTCTATCATAATTACATTCTTCACATATAATTGATTGTTCTGATGCACATATAGTACCATTATCAAATGTCTTACTTGCAATTATATTTCTAACCGCTTGTTCTACATTTGCTGTTTTTTCTATATATGCTGGAGAATTGCCTGCTCCAACTCCAAGTGCTGGCTTACCAGAACTATAAGCAGCTTTTACCATACCAGGTCCACCAGTAGCTATAATAATTGCAACTTCTTTGCTTTTCATTAATTCATTAGTTGCACCAATAGTTGGTGTAGTAATACATCCTATAATATCATTAGGCGCCCCTGCTTCAATAGCTGCATCATTCATTAGTTTAGCTGCTTTAATTGTACATTCTGCAGCAGATGGATGTGGAGAAAATACTACGGCATTTCTAGATTTAATTGCAATCATAGATTTAAAAATTGTAGTTGATGTTGGATTGGTAGATGGTATTATTCCCATTACTAATCCAACTGGTTCTGCAATTTCAATCAGCTTATTTGTTTCATCCTCTTTAATTACACCAATAGTCTTCATATCTTTTATTGCATCATACAAAATTGTAGATGCCATATGATTTTTATAAGTCTTATCTTCAACTTTACCAAATCCAGTTTCTTCTACTGCCATTTGTGCTAAACATAATGAGTTTTCTTCGGCAACTTTAACCATATTACATAAAATTCTGTCGATTTGCTCTTCAGTATAATCGGCAATTTTTTCTGAAGCAACTTTTCCTAATCTTGCAAGGTTCCTTGCTTCTTGTATAGAGCGTAAATCTCTATCAAAAGTTTCCATTTTGTCATTCCTCCTATTACAGTATTTATCTATTGAAGTTATTTGTAATATTCACTTATTTTAGTTATTAATAACTTCTTACTTGCTTTGGAGATTGCTTTTCCTGTAATCTCTAAATCTTTATATTGACGAGCTAAACTTCTAAGTTTTGATAACTTAATATTATTTAGCACCTCAATAACCTTTTCTATTCCATCCTTGGTTATTAGATCATCTAAGTCCTTTTTTTGTAAAATATCTATATCTATTGGTAAAGAAACATTTGTCTCTTCATTTAAATTTTCCTCAGCTTCAGTTTTAACTATACTATTGCAGTTTTCATCTTGATTACAAGTTAAATTTATATCCACAATATCTGCATCTGCATCACTAATTACATCATTACTTGTATTAGTATCGTTATTGGTAATAACATTGATATTATTTTCATCATGGATATTTACCTCACTACTATTAATACCATGAGTAATATCTAATTTTTCTATAGTAGTTGCTATATTTTTGATTCCAATAATACTATCTAAATCTTCATGTGGACGTGGTATTACATGTTCTGAAACTAGTAATGAAGCATCTAGTTTCTTTACTGCTGCTACACCAGCTTCAACAGCCGCCTTTACTGCTGCTACATCTCCAGTTACCGCTACTGAAACAAGACCACCCCCAACATAAGTCTTCTCGAAAATACTAACATCTGCTGCTTTTAACATTGTATCTGCACTTTCTATTGCTGCTAATAGTCCCTTTGTTTCTATTAATCCAAGTGCTTTCATAGATTAATCCTCCTAAAAGTTATGTTATAAAAGATCCGCCCAGTTTGCAGGATAAGTAGTATAGAATACTCTTGCTTTATCTGGTGAACCCCAAACTACCTTAGAACCTGATGGAACAAATAGTACATCTCCAGGGTATGCAGTATAAGTTTTTCCATTAATTTCAATTGTCAATGTTCCTTCAATTACGTAATCAATTTCTTCATAAGTTAATTCCCAATCAAAACGTGAATTTTCAATTGTTAAAAATCCAGCGCTCATCTTAGATTCATCCTTATTTACTAATTCTTGATAATAGGCTTTAGCCTTTGGATTTCCTGTATCAAATACATCCATTTTAACTGTATTGCCTCTAATAACCTTTAATCCATTTTTGTCGTTTTCAGAAACATATGGTGTGCTTGGCTTATTCAAACAATTGAGCATTTCTTGTAATAATCCTTTATCCATCATTGTCTTAAAGAAAGTCAACAGCATTTCGCTATCCATTCCATTTGTACATAAATTTTGTACTTCAGATTGTTTTACTTCACATCTATTAACTTCTGTTGAAAATTCTATTCCACTAGCTTTTGCCAAATCCTTAGCTGATGGTGTAATAATTACATCACTATCAACATAAAATTTTGTTTCACCTTGTTTTATTAAAGCTTCAACATCTTTTGCAACAATTAACCTCTTCATTTACTCACATCCTTTCATTATAAAATTAATTTTATACAATGTCTTTACTGATTTTTAGAGTAAAGACTGTAGTAATCTTTCAGATGGAGATGGTATAATCTCTGCATTAACTAGTAATCCCTTTTCTTCCATAATTGATTTTCCAGCTTCAATGCCAGCTTCAACTGCAGATACATCACCAGTAAATGTGAAAAATGATTTGCCTCCTAATCCAGTTCCTAATCTAAGCTCTATTGGATCTAAATTAGCTGCCTTTAAAACAGCATCTGCTGATATAACCATGTTAGCTATTGAAAAAGATTCTAGTATTCCTAGTGCCTGGATTTTATCAGGCATTGTTGCTCCTGTTATTGCAGGGAAAACCAATGGGCTCACATTTGGAATAATCATTGAATCGATCCAAAATTCTCCTGCCATTTTCTCTCCCACACTTACCGATTCATTTACAGCTGCAACATCACCATTAACTATTGCAATGTATTTTCCTGGGCAAACAGAGCTAGCTGTAACTATTTCAACTTCTGAAGTCTTAAGCATTTGATCTGCTGCATAAATTCCACGTGCAATACTTGTGAACTCAACCATTCCTATTGCATTAGCCACATTAACCCCTCCTTATAGTTATAAAATTATTTTCAATTGCTGTAATAATTCCTGAAATACTCGCATGTATTGTAGCACCTAAGCTTCCCTCTTTAATGCTACCTATTAAATCACCAGCTTTAACATAATCACCTATAGCTATATTAGAAATAGCTGGAGCACCAACATGCTGTTGTGTAGCAATGCAAACTGTTTCAGGTTCTACTGTAATATTAGTTAAAGGAGCTGGTTTATCAAATTCTCGCAAACCTAGCCTTGCAATAAGTCTCTTACTTGGTATTAATCTATATTCACGAACTTGTCTTACTTCGAAATTATCTTTTGATGCTTTATACCTAATATTCTTTTCCATAAGCTGTTGCTTAAAATATAAATTTGCTGCTTTTGGATAAAGTCCAGCTGGACAAGAAAATAGTTCACATAAATTACACTGGCAGCATAATTGAGATATTTTTTGTCCTTCTACATCTTGAAGATTATATGCCATAGCTCTCATCATCTTATGAGGCTGAGTTCCATGTCCAAGTAAATAACGTGGGCACATATCTGTACACATTCTACATTGTTCACAAGAAGCTCTGTTTACTCTTCGAGCTTGATTCATTTCAACAGACTTTTTACGTATTAATGCATGTTCCTTTTTTAGAATTACAAAACCCTTGTTTTTCTTAGTTACATAACCATCTAAACTTTTCATTACAGGTCCCATCATAGGTCCGCCATCAATAACTGCATACTCATTAAAATTATTTATTCCACTAAGCTTTAATACATCAATAATTTTTGTACCAATAGGAACTTTTACGGTTAATGGATTGGGTACATTTCCTGAAACAGTTATATACTTTTCTGTAACTGATTTTCCTATAGATGCATTATAAATATTTAAAGCTGTTTCACTATTTACAACTACACATCCAACTTGAATAGGAATACCTGCTTCTGGAACAATTCTTCCTGTAAGTTCATAAACAAGCACTTGTTCATCACCTGCTGGATATATATCTGGAAGTTCCTTTACTTCAATTACATCTCCCATTTGTAGTTTAATAATTCTATCTCTTAAAATAGAAATTACTTTTTTATGCTTTCCTTTTATTCCCATAATTCCTTTTTCTGCAGAAACAAGTTCTCTGGCAACTTCAAAACCTTTAATTATTTCATCTGGGAAGATTTCCATTAATTGTTGGTCAACTCTCAGGAGAGGTTCACATTCTGCTCCATTTAGAAGTACATATTCTGCCTTTGCTGCTAATTTAGTATGGGTAGGAAATCCTGCTCCACCTGCTCCAATAACTCCCGCATCCTTTACTTTATCTAAAAGACTCATAGTTATACCTCCTGAATTTATTTAAAATTACAATCTTCATCAATGATTCCTACAACCACCGCATCAACTGGTATATCGTCATTCCCTAACATCCTACGAGCAGAGGATCCGGTGCATATAATTACTCTATCCCCTATACCTGCGCTAATAATATCAACTACTATTAATCTTCTACCTTCATTAATTCCACCTATTTCCTCAGCCAACATAAGTTTAAATCCACTTAAGGCTTCAGCTTTTCTTGTTGCCCACACGTTGCCAATAAGTTTTGCCGTTATCATAATGTTTTTCCTTCTTCCATCTTGATTTTAATTTCTTTAATTGCTGATTCAACAGAGGCTGTATCTCCAAAAATCGCAATTAAAATCATATTTTGTGGACAACTTCCTCTAACATCCTCAACTGTAACTCCAACAGCTTTTTCTGCAATATCTGCCGCACAAATCATTTCTATCATTCTTCCTTGAACAAGGCCAATTGCATCAGCACTATCTAAGTCAGTTTTACAATTTGTTCCCATACGTCGTCTTAGAATGTCTAAAGTACCTTCAGATGGTGATTTTATAATTCTAAACTCCATACCATTCACTCTCCTTATTCAATAATTTCTTTTGTACAACTAAGTGCTATACCAAGTGGTGTTACAAACATTGGATTATGAGGCTTATGAGTGTAAATTCCTGTTTGCTTTTCAATAATTTCTTCTATTCCAGTTAAACAGCAAGTTCCGCCTACTAAAGAAATTTCATTAACATCATACCCATTTATATGTTGATTAATAATAGAAGAAACTTTTTCTACCACAGGCTTTAATACCGGAAGTAATTCTTTATGTCTTCTGTTATCTCTTTTAAACTGATCAGCTTCTGAAAAAGTCATTCCATAGGCACCTGATATAACTAATGAAAAATGAGTTCCACCAGTTGGTTCATCAGCAATATAAACTACTTTTCCATCTTTTAAAATAGAAATCCCTGTTGTTCCACCACCTATATCAACAACCGCTCCATTTTCAATTTTAAGAACTTCATTTGCAGCAGTAGGTTCATCTAACAAATTTGTAAGTTCAAATCCGGCAGCTTGTACTACATTTTTAATTGCTCCTGAATCTAATGCATCTGTTCCAGGTGGAATTGCTGCTGCTGCATAAAGTAGTTCCTTACCTAATTTCTCTTCAATTTCTTCTTTTAGCTCCCTTACAATCCTAACGGCACCAATATAATCAACAACCATGCCATCACGTACTACATCTGCATATCTATAAGCACCTGCAACTGGTCTATAATTTTCATCTAGTACAGCTACAACTATACATGCAGTTCCTAAATCAACCCCTGTATAGTAAACTTCTGAATTTCCTACAATAGCCTTATCTATAACTTTTTCAAAATCATGAACAAGCTTGTCACAATATTCAAAAGTTAATTTTTCCTCTGACATATTTTCCCTCCAACAATTGAACAAATTATCTGAGATAAGGAGTTAATAATTGAGTTAACACTTTTTATAACATCATGACCTAAATTATCCTCATTATAAAATTCAGAAAGATATAATTCTAATTCATGAACTTTACAGCGAAGTACATGCAATTTTAATATTTCATTACTTTTATTAAGTTGCATATAAAATTCTGTAATTTCAAAGCAGTCATCAATATCATCATAAAAATTAGTTGAATTTATTCCTGTACATTCCTGACAGATAAGTTTTTCTAACTCCGTTTCTCCTGCTATAAAATTTCTAATATTTGTGATTTTTTTACCCAATGAAATAATATTTTGAGATAATATAATATCATCCTTTAAAACATCACGGCTTACTACGAGAAATTCTGCTTCCATAGATTTTAATTTATAATAAAGCCTCTTCTTACATCCAATTTGTAATGTTTTTGATTCTTTTATATCATTAGCTTTTTTATTGTATGAAACTTCATCTGACATTCTTATTCCTATATCAGATAGATATTGCTTTGCTCCAGGTGTAAGGCGCTCTCCTTGATTCAATTGATAAGTACTAAAAGGTTCTTTTTTATATAAATCTCTTAAATACTCTTCAGTAATAAATTTCATCATTGCCCCCTTTACTTTACCCACTTCCAAATAAATATTTTTTTAAAGAATCAATACCTATTCCTTTAGAAGAGCTAATATGAAAATATGGTTCAGAAATTCCTATAAGCTTAAGTTTCTTTATACAAATCTCTTTATTTTCTTCCATCAAATCACATTTAGTTATTATTCCGATTACTGGACATCTAAAGGATTTTACAAATCCATGAGGATATACATCTGTACATCTAGATTGATCAATTAAAATTAATACATGAGAGGCATCTTGAGCCGCTGCAATTATATGCTTGTACATCCAAGAATTTTCTATATATGATCCAGGTATATCAATTGTATTTTTGCCATAAATCATATCCTGTGTTCTTTTTAATTCACCATGGTAATCATTTAGTTCATTTACCAATGTAGTTTTTCCACATCTTGATGGACCTATTACCATTACTCGTTTCTTTCTCATGTTCTTGTTATAGGAGCAGTAGTAAATCCAAGTAAATTTTTCAATTTATCATTTACAGCATTAAGTGCTGTTTCAACGCTTTGTACATCACCATTTATAACTACAGATCCTGTAAAACGATCCAAGAATCCAATTTCAACATCTGCAACTTTTGTAGCAATATCTGCTGCAATAATAGCTGTTTCATAAGGTGTTAAAGTCAAAATTCCTATAGCTCCTTTTTCATCGATTCCTAATCGTTCATATATATCAGGCATTGGTGAAGCAATAACATGAGCAATTGTAATTTGTTTTCCTGGTACTGACTCTTGTATAACACGTTGTATATTTCTTTCAAGAAACTCTCCCATAGATCTTACCTTCCATTTTATTATTTATTTGAAATTTTTAATGGCGAATCACTTTAACAGATAAATCATATTTTTTAATGCAAATTTCAATTTTATTTAAATCTTCATTGCTTAAGCTTGGATCTCCTTCAATTGGATATTCAATTCCTAATTGATTGTATTTATTTACCCCCATTTTATGATATGGAAGTAAATCAATTCCTTTAAAATTTTTATAATCCTTAAAAGGCATCAAAAACTTCATAATATCTTCAATATCTTCTTTGCGATCATTTACTCCCTTTAATAAAGGCATTCTAATTTTAACTTTATATTTACGGCGAAGAAGTTCCTTTAAGTTTTCTAATATTTGTTCATTTCTAACTCCAGTTAGCTCAAAGTGTCTATCAGAATCAATATGCTTTATATCAAACAGAAATAAATCTGTAAATTCAGCAACTTTCAATACTGATTCTAGCTTTGCATATCCACAGGTTTCAATTGCAGTATTTATTCCTTCTTGTTTACATGCCATAAGCAAACTACTTGCTGCTTCTGGTTGCATTAAAACTTCACCACCACCTAAAGTAACTCCTCCACCTGAAGCTTCATAAAAAGTTCTATCTTCCTCAACAATTTCTACAAGTTCAGAAATTGTTTTTACTTCACCCACTATAGATAATGCTGAGTTCAAACAAGCATCAACGCATTTTCTGCATCCAATACACTCTATATTACGATTTACCTCATGCTTTAAGCTTTCATTGGAAATAGTATGTATTCCAACAGGACAAACAGAAACACAAGCACCACAATTTACGCATGAATTGCTTTTAAACATAACTCTATATTTTTTAATCATGCCTTCTGGATTAGCACACCATTTACAACGAAGTGGACATCCTTGAAAGAATATAAGAGTTCTTACTCCTGGTCCATCGTACATATTGTATTTTTGTACATTGAAAATTGTTGCTTTTCGTTGGATTATTCCTAAGTTCTTATTTTCCATACTATTCAATCTCCAGTCTTTTTTATTATCTTAAGCTTCAAAAATCTCTATATCTTAGAAGTGTGTAAGCATTGTTCTACTAATTATTTCATCTTGAACATCTTTACATAACTCAACGAAAAATGAACTATATCCTGCTACACGAACAATTAAATCACGATATTGTTCTGGATGTTTTTGTGCCTCAATTAGCGTATTATTATCTAAATAATTAAATTGAACTTCTCCAATTCCAAGAGTGCAAGCACTACGTAATAAAGTTATAATCCCATCTTCACCTTCTTTAGTATCAAGAAGCCCAGCTATAAGCTTAAAGTTGTGCACCATACCAATATTCATATTGTCACAAGCCATTTTAGATACAGATTTTATTATTGCTGTAGGCCCTTTATAATCTGAGCCTTGTGATGGACTTATTCCATCCGATAATGGCATCCATGCGCTACGTCCATTTGCTGTAGCTCCAGTTAATTGTCCGAATGGAGTATTGTTTGAAATTGATAAAGTTCCATGACTTAATACAGAATATAATGTCTTGTACTTACGATGCTCCATTTCAGTAAAGTTTATTAAGTCAGCAGCTATATAATCTACATAATCATCATCGTTACCATACTTAGGTGCTTCTAAACAATCTTTTCTAAGCTTTTCATATCCAATAAAATCAGCTTTTAGAGCTTCATTTAATTCTCTTAGTGTATATTTCTTTTCTTCAAATACTAATTTCTTAATAGCAGCCATTGAGTCAGTATAAGTAGCAAGTCCACTCCAAACTACCCCTGGTCCAAAGTTATACATTGCTCCGCCAGCTTCAACACCTCTACCTTTTTCCATACATCCCTCATACATTATTGACATTAAAGGTTTTGGTGCAAGATCTTTATGAACTCTTTGTGAAATTACAGTAGCAACACTGCTCCATTTAGTTATATATTTTATTTGTTCCCTAACTGCATTTTCAAATTCTTCATAGGTTTTAAAATTATCTATATTACCCATATCTGGACAAACTTGTTTTTTGTACCAAAGTGGTACTCCATTATTAAGAACAAGTTCAATACATATTGGCCATTGCGTATATGCTGTAGATGTCCATTGATATAATCTACCTGACTTTTGTGGCTCAACACATCCCATTAAACAATAGTCTCTTGCATCTTCAATGCTAACTCCCTTAGCTAGCATCATTTTTATATGAACGTCATCAAAATGACATGCCGGGAATCCCATTCCTGCACGAACTACATCAACTATCTTTTTAAGATATTTATGAGGAGATTTATTGTGAATACGGCATGCTAATGATGGTTGATAAATCTTA
The DNA here is from genome assembly GCA_027686065.1 of Clostridiaceae bacterium AF10-41. GTDB lineage: Bacteria > Bacillota > Clostridia > Clostridiales > Clostridiaceae > Clostridium. The sequence goes on along the minus strand of JAQCTH010000023.1, from coordinate 29,291 downwards.
ACATGACGAACAGCATCCATAAGTAAGTAAGTTAATTCGTTAGTAGCATCACGTCCATCTCTTGTAACTCCACCAACACACATATTTACAAATGGTTGATACCCAGCAAAGAATTTAGAACCTCCTTCACTAGTAATCCACATCATTTCAGACATTTTAATAAGCATACAACCTGCTAATTCAAATGCTTGGAAATCATTCATTCTTCCGGATTCAATATCATCTTTATAGAATTCATACATGTATTGGTCAACACGACCTATAGACATACCTGTTTGATTTTCTTCAACTACTAATAAAGATTCTATTGTCCAAACTGCTTGTATTGCTTCCCAAAATGTATTTGGTCTATGAGCAGGAACTCTTGCGTTAATTTCGGATATCTTTTCCAATTCTGCTTTACGCTTAGGATTTGTTTCCTTAGCCGCTAATTCCTTAGCATATTCTGATAAACGTTTAGCATAAATCATTACGCCTTCTGTGGTATCAATAACCGCTTTATAGAAATAAATTTTTTCTATATCATCAGGATTTTCATAGTTAAGTTTTTCAAGATTATCTTTTGCATCTTGTTGAATATCTAGCATGCCCTTCTTCATTAGAATTACATCATATCCAGGGTTTGAATCTCCACCACCATTAATAGCATGATAAGAGCAATCTGAAACAAATGATTCTCCAGAAAGTTCCCAAACACCTGCTTCACGATATTGATCTTCACAATATTCATCAACAGATTTACCTGCCCAATATGGGAATAATTCTTCTTTCATAATCTTCTTGTCTTCGTCAGATATATAAAACGGATCTTGAGCACGATTACCTATAGTATCAATTTCATCAACCATCCATCTCCATGCTATATCTGGAGAAAAGGCGCCAGCACGAGGTGCACCACAAGGAGCCCCTACAATTAATTCATTATCTTGAATTACTAATGGTGCTGTTTCACAACAATACTTAAAACATTTAGCTCGTAATAAAATCTTAGGCATCCCTGGATTTTCTTTAGCTATTTTGGTAATAGCTCTTGCACGATGTGTTGTTATTGTTGGTACTTGTTTTAAATAATTTTCTTTTAATTTTACTAAACGATCTGTAATTCCATCAGGAATTTTATCTCCTTCATCACTTGCTACTGTACTTGTAGCTGGTTCTTCTTTTATAATTTCTTTTGATATATTCTCAAACATCTTCATTAAAGAGGCTCTTTCTTCAGAAGACATATGTTGAGTAGCTTCCATAAATTTAGTTGAAAATTCACGAATATCCAAATCCTTACCTCTCATTTCTTATAAATTTTTCAGATTAATAACTTGACTTTTATTTAAGATTTTCTAAAATTTTTTTTAGAAAATTTTCAAGAAAATCCATATTATCCAAACCACAATCCTTATTTTTTTCTGATACCTTAGATAGAGATACATTTTCTACTAATTGCAAATTAGCTATTTCATTAATTTTACGTATTCCATATCCAACCTTTCTGATATAGATTAAATTCATTGGCGAAACATTATCAGATGTCATTCCATGACCAGCTGAACCACTTCCTAGCGTCATTGATGGAAATAAATTAGTAGTTGCTCCCATGCTTCCTAAAGCTCCAGGAGTATTTACCAATACTCTTCCTACTGGTTTTTTTAGTGCAAATTGACGGATAACCTCTTCATCTTTTGAATGAATAATCAAAGTATGTCCATGTCTTTCACTTAACAATAATTCAATACATTTTTCACATGCATGCATCCAATCATCTTCAATGTAATATGCTAAGACTGGGCAAAGCTTTTCTCTAGAGTATGGGTTACTCCTAGAAACATATTTTTGTTTTGAAATAAGAACCTTTATGTCTTTAGCTACACTAAATCCTGCTCTTTTTGCTAATTCTTGTACTGATTTACCAACTACATCTGAATTAACACTTCCATCATTATGGAAAAAAATCAATCCAAGCATATTTGATTCTTCCTCAGTCATAAAATACGCTCCACTTTTTTCCAATTCTTTTCTTACTTCAAACTCTATGCAGCTATCCACAACAATTGACTGTTCAGCAGCCGAAACAACTCCATTATCAAAGGTTTTGCTATCTATTATATCTTTAACAGCTTGTTTTATATCTGCTGTACGCTCTATAAATGCTGGTCCGTTACCAGTTCCTCCATATATCACTGGTTTTCCAGATTTATATGATTCTTTTAGTAAACTTGGTACTCCAGTATTTATTATTAATGAAGTATCTTTATGATTCATAAGCTCTAATGTACCATTATTTGTAACATTATGAAGGTAAGTAAGCGCTCCTTCTGGTAGTCCATAACCTTCTGCTGCACGAATCAAAATATCTAAAGTTCTTGAAATAGTATTTTTAGCCCTTGGATGAGGTGAAAATATAATTGCATTTCCTGATTTTATTGCAATCAAAGCTTTATATATAGTTGTTGAAACTGGACTAGTTGATGGACAAAAAGCAATTATTACTCCCATTGGTACACCTACATCCATAGTCTTATTTTCTTTATCTTCATTGATTATTCCAACACACTTTATATCTTTTAACCTGTGACCTAAATACTTGCAAACAAATTGATTTTTTATACATTTATCTTCCATTTTGCCGTACTCTGTTTCATCACAAGACATAATAGCTAGTTCGCATATATGCTTTTCTATTTCTTCAGTCATCCTTTCAACTATTTCATCAAGTTTTTCTTGAGAAAAAGTTGCTAATTTTTTTTGAGCTTCACGAGCATTTTCAGCAAGAATTCTCGCCTCTTGTATGGAGAGTAAATCGTTATCTATTATGTTCATTGCTTTCTCTCCTTTTCTTAAAAATAATTATAATATACTCTTTTAAAATTTAACTTTTTATTTAAGGCATTAAATTAGTAATTTTATATCTTTCAATGATTTTTTCCAAATCTTGATGTGGTCTTGCAATAACAACTGAACTATAAAGATTTCCACCTTCCATACTTTCAACTGCCTTTACTCCAGCCTCAACAGCTGTCTTGCAAGCTCCTACATCTCCACGAACTAATACCGATATATATCCTGATGCAACATTTTCATATCCTATAAGTTCAACATCCGCTGCTTTACACATAGCATCTGCTGCCTCTAAGACAAATACTAAGCCAAAAGTTTCAATTAAGCCTAAAGCTTCATATCTTGCCATTTACACACCTTTCCTTCCATTAAAATTAAGAATCTATGTCATGTACTGAAACAATATCTCCAACTTCTCTAATAGGTCTTGGCATAACATTTTTAGCAGTTAATTTTCCAATTGCTGCTGCTGCTTCTGCACCAGCCTCAACTGCTGATCTAACTGCAGCAACATCGCCTTTTACCATAATTGTTACCAAAGTTGATCCAACATTTTCATATGATATCAGTTCAACATTTGCAGCTTTTAGCATCTTATCAGCTGCTTCAAGCGCAGGAACTAATCCTATTGTTTCCACAAGACCTAAAGCTTCTTCACCATAATATCTCATCTACAATTGCCTCCTCTCACATTTAGAATTTTTTTTATTGCACTTTATCTTATTTAATAAAGTTTAAAATTATTTAATTGACTTATTAATCTTTAATATATCTGTTTATTGTTGCTGCACCATCTTCATGTGCATGATAATAAACTCTTAATTCACCATTCTTATCCATATCAAATCTTGTTTCCTCAAGGAGTCCATTTGCTTCAGCTGTCATTAAAGCTGTAATTACATCCTTCTTATTAAGAGCTTTGAATTTACCGTACTCACCTTTTAATTCATTAATCACATCATCAGCACAAGCTTCTTCAACATTAGTAAAATGCTTTAATATAGCATAATTAAGTGGTTTCATAATTATCTACCTCCTTATCATGATCTTTATTCTTCTTTTTGAATAAATCAAGTGGATTCATAGCAATAACTAGAATACCAAAAATCATAAGAACAGCTGCTATCCAAACTATTGGAGGCAATGCCCATCCATCCATTCCTGCAAATACTCCAAGAACAATCCAACAACAGAATGGTCCCCAAAACGAATAAGTACCATTACATGCCATTCCAAGAGCAGCACCACACATACTGTTGCCGTTATACCAACACATGTATGAAACAAATGCACAAAGTCCACTTAAAGCAAACCAAATCATAGCAGAACCACTAGTGAATGCTTGAGTAACCAAATTAATTGAAAAACCAACACCATCTCCAAATATCATACCGAAAATAGGAACTAAAATTATTAAATTTGATAAACCTGAAGTTGCTTGACGTATGGTAATTCCAATTTCTGAGTCAATCATTGATGTGCCGTATCCAGCAACACATCCTTCAAATCCCCATCCAAGAGCAGCTATAAAAGCAATGCATAATCCAAGAAACATTCCTTCTGGAGCATCTCCTGAAAGGCTAGTACTTCCAATAAGAAAGCTTGATGCAACGCAGATTACAATACCTGCCATCATTCTTTTGTTCAATTCTTGTTTAAATAATATTCTTCCTAAAATAGCGCCAATAGCTGGGCAAAGTGCCGTAATTGGAATAACTATTGATCCAGCCATTTGAAGTCCAACAACATAAGCAGTACTTGAAATTGGTCCTCCAATCAATGCTGCTAAAATCATTACTCCACCTGGAGTTGTTCTAATACATCTAAAGAAGTCACCAATTTTCCCCTTTATAGTTGCATAAGCAATCGCCCATACAGCACTACATGTATCATTTACAGCACTACCAAGTGCCCCTAACAAGTACGTAATTACAAGTACTGATAATCCAGTGTTGTTATCACCATACCAATCTGCCCAAACACCTTTCTTCATTCCAAGTGTCATAAATGCTGAATAAAATCCATACATAAGCCCTGAAAATAATGCGATAGATATACCTTTTTTAAGAAAATTAGATGATAATTTCTTTTTAGCAGCAATTGCAGACGAATTAGCCACTCCTGACATTTCACTCATAAATAAAACTCCCTCCATTTAAACGTTATCACGTTTCGTTTTATATTATCATTAAATAAAGATTTATAATGATCATTTCAAGGGTTCTACAAATATAAACTATACTTATCTACCCTGTTTAAATTTATGATTGATATAATTTTATCTATGGTTATTTAATATGTCTTGATTTAAAAATAGCTTTTTATCTTATGTTTTGTAGGTATTTTTTATTCTTGATTAAATTATATTCTGTTCCCCTTAGGGGAAAGTCAACATGAAATTATGTATATTTATATATAAATTTTAAGTCTAACATTTTTCGTATTCGCTTTTCATATAATTAATTCTGAAACTTGGTGAAACCAAAGGTTCTATCTACTAATATTTGTTATTTTATTACCGCAAAATTTTATTCTTATAATAAATGCACATATTAAAAAAGACATTTCAAAAGATAAATCTATAACTATTCATCTCTTAAAATGCCTATTTTTAATATTTATACATTCCCCTTAGGGTAACGTTTTCATTTTGTTCACTTTTTATATTTGCTAATTTTAACCATTACTTCTGTTACAAATTTATCTGCATTTTTAGTTGTCCAATAATCAGTAACATATCTTTCATATGAGCTTTCTTCATAAATGTATTTATTTTTATCAGCCCAATTACTTATTTTTTTATATGTTTCATTTATAGTTTCATGTGATCCTATATGATAACAAGATGCTACCATACATCCACCATATTCAATAGTTTCACATTCTTTACATTTTAATATAGTCTCTTGCATAATTTTCATCTTATTACACTTTCCATTCATTTTGTCTTTAAAAGAAGGAAATTTTATTATTACAGGACCTGTTATAGCATTACTTTTACTTTCTATGTAGTTTGTAAACTCTATATTAATAATAGAATCCATATAATCATACTTAAAATCTTGATCTAAGTATATCATTCTACAACTGTCTATATATTTTATTGATACTTCATTAATTTCATTTTCTATAACAGTCTGTGCTTCCATTATAAGGTCATACCAATCCTTTATAGATTTAAGTTTTAAACTTATTTCACTTTCTTCTGCCTTTAACTCATCTATCTTATTTCTAAAGCTTTTTTCAAAAACTGAATAAGATGTTCCTTCAAGAAATGATTTCATTTCTTCAAGCTTAAACCCACTTTGTTTGTAGTATTTTATCATTGGTACTGATAATAAAGTCTTTTTACTATAATATCTATACCCACTTTCATCAGATACCTTATCAGGAGATAATATCCCCATTTTATCATAATATCTTAGAGCTTTTTTGGATAAATTACATAATTCCTCTACCTTCCCTATCGAATACAAGTCACTTTCTCTCATAAAACAACCTCCCCTATTTTCTCCCCAAAATCTTAGCTGTAATGAAATTCAGTAATATATTATTTGTTTATAGTTTACTTAAATTTATATTTATTTTCAATGTCTACCATTAAAAATTAGATAAATAAAAGAGAAAACCACCCAAAAATGAGTGGTTTTTAAATTACTTAATTCCTGTAAATCTATCTAGAATCTTTAATAAATCTTTATTTGTTACTTCTCTAGGATTTGTTGCAGTACAAATATCCTTCATAGCTGCATTTATTATTTCTTCCTTTACTTCACATAATAAACCTAAATCTGAGCCTTGATCTTTTAGTGTTAAAGGAATCATTAACTTCTTTTGAAGTTCAATAATACACTTAATTAAATTATTAACTCCTATATTCACTGTAGAGGCATGTAAATTCAACACTTTTGCTAATCTTTGATATTTTCTAGCAGCTATATCATACTCACTATTATAGTTGTCTATTTTTAAATTAGCATTATATTCTATAACATGAGGAAGTATTATTGCATTAATTCTTCCATGAGATATATGCAACTTTCCACCTACTGCATGAGCTAAACTATGAGTAATTCCAAGTCCAGCTGAATTAAATGCCATCCCTGCTAAACAAGATGCATTATGAATTTTTTCTCTTGCTAATAAATTATTTCCATTATCAAAAGCTTCTGGCAAAAATTTAAAGGCTAAAGAAATGGCTTTCTCTGCTAACGCATCTGAAAAATCATTTGCATCTTTAGAAACATAAGCTTCTATTGCATGTGTAATTACATCCATACCAGTATCTGCTGTAATAGACTTAGGTACAGATGTTACAAGTGATGGATCAAGTATTGCTACCATAGGAAGAAGTGATTTATCTGACAAAGCATATTTTAACCCTTCGCTTTTATCAGTTATTACTGCATATTGAGTAGCCTCAGAACCTGTCCCACTTGTAGTTGGTATAGCAAAACATTCTTCCATTTGAAAATCAGCCCCTAAAAGCTGCTTTGAATATTCTCTTATTGCCTTAGCTGCATCAATTGAAGAACCACCACCAAGAGCTATTATAGTTCTTGCGCCACAATTTTTTAGTGCTTGAATTCCTGATGCAATAATTTCAACTGAAGGATCTGGAACTATATCACTAAATATAGTAACATCACAATTGACTAGCTTCCCTTGAATTTTAGAAGCCATACCTGACGATTCTATAAATTTATCACATACAATCATCACTTTTTTATCTTTTATTTTACTTAACCTATTTAAAGAACCTTCTCCAAAATAAATATTGGTGCTAACACTAAATTCTTTCATATAAATTTCTCCCTAATTTAAAGTTTGTAAAATATGAATAATTTAGCTATTCTTTAAAATCAAAACAATAATTAACCTACAAATTAATTATATCAATCAAAATAAATCTTTATTTGTTAATTATACTACAATCATTTTCATATAGCAATCATTTTGCTCATGGGTTTTAAATAGAACTAATTTATTAGTTAGATTATTTATTCCCTCAAATAATACATATCCATTAAACTCAACTCCTTTATTATTTAAAAATTCTATAAAATCCTTAATATCTCCAATATAGCTTCCCACTGTCTTAGGCCTCTTTACATCCTCAATTAAGCTTATTTTGAAATTTACACATCACCTTTACTCCTTTCAACTATTTTACATAGGAAAAGAGCCAACGCTTCTCTATTAGAAACATTGACTCTTTTCATTGTTATAATATATATTTAATTTTTCTTTTAGTTACGGCTCACTGCATTATTTAGATTATGCAGTGAGTTATTATTTATGACTTGTTGATTAATCTATCAATAGTTACCTAGCATAATTTTGTACTCAGTTATTTTCTAATTATGCATCTACCTCACCTATACTTTTACACTATAATTTTAAGTAATCATCATACAATCTAATAATTTATCACCTAATGGATTTGTATACTCCCAATAATCTATTATAATCCTTGGATAACTTGGTTTAAATTTCTTAGATGATAAGCTATTCCTCATACGCTCTAACTCTTTTCTGATATTCTCTAGTTGAATAATGTTTCCAGTAATTCCTTTTCCATTTTTATGTGAATCTATCTCATCATCCATCTGCTTCATCACATTCTGTAATTTATTTGGGAACTTCTGACTTTTATCGTTTACGGAATTAAATTGTCCAAATTGTTTATATACCATTGTGTTTCTCCTCCTACATACTGGTTAGCAAAATCAAATTGTGGAGCTGCTTTTTCTTTAATTATTGTTGTTTCTGGCTTAACTTGAAATTGTTATATTCCTGTCATTATATTCCATTCTGGTGGAAATGCTAAATTATTACGATTAGTTAAATGATTGAATGTTTCAAATAAATATCTTCCCTTTGCACTTGCATTAGTTCCATCATAAAATCTTAAACCATAGGTGTTATTACCTGCTACATCCATTTTTATTGTTCTTACGTCAAATGACTCTAATACTTGCTTTCTGAATCTCCTTGGTACACCTTGAGACTTAAATATTCAGATGCCTGCTTAACTCCTGCATATGGGTCAGCAGCTTGTGTAACCCCCTTGGTGCAGAGTCTGTCTTATTATTTATTAATGGTAGAGTTGAGTATCTTTAATATCGTAAGCGTCAAAAATTAAGCGGCTTTTTTAATTTTATAAATTGCATTAAAATATCCCAGTAAGATACAGACAGCCCCCTTCATATTCTTACTATCTGTAATTCTAGCAACTGAAAATCTATTCATCTAGGCATCAAATTTTTTACGCTTACGTTTTACTGACTCCTAAAGGTGCTAGTGTTAATTGCCTAAGAACTCCTTTATGAATCGCGGGTATTTATTTAACTGCTAAAAAATTAATGAACCAGCCTACTTAATTTTCAGCTGATTCATTTAATTTTTCACTGCATTATTAATATTATGAATTGAATACCCTTACCACTTTTATTGATTTAACTTATTTTCTCTAAATATATTAATTTTGTAGTAAGTTATATCTTAATTTTAAATCGAACCTTAAATATTCTCATCTACACCTTCAATTAACTCTATATTTCCCGACCTATATAATACTATGTCTTGCTCACTTTAACCACTTATGATTATAAGTTATATTGCATTAGTCCCAATATATAATTTTAATATTTTTAATTTCTGTTTCGTTAAAAACTTCTATTACTTTCTTAATATTACCGCTATTATCAAGAAATAGTATTTCACTCTCAATCATTTCACTTGTTTCAGTGTAATTACTTATATCGCTTGGCGAAATTTCTGCTGTTTCTTCATTAAAAATATCTATCAAATATTCTTCACTTGTATTCGTTGATATCCAAATAGAGTCTGCATATATAAATTTATTTTGCTGATTATCAACTAATTCATCTTTATATGCACACACTACAATCTTAGCATCCTTATCACATTTAAGAATATCATCAAAGACTTTCTTTTAGTATAATCCCCTTATGGTAGACAAATAAAAAAAGGCCTTTATAATTAGGTTAGATATTTGTTTACTATAGGGGGATTTTTTATGAGTGGAATTCAAAGGAAATATAGCAAAGAGACTAAATTAAAAGCAGTTGATATGCACTTAAATCAACATATAGGAGCAAATACAATTGCTAAGGAATTAGGCTTAAGTGAGAAAAAGAGAGTTTATGATTGGGTAAAAAAATACCAAGCTGAAGGTGAAAAAGCTTTCGATATTGAAAGTAGAGGAAGAAAATCTAAAACTCGAACTAATGGTTCACGAATAGGTAGACCAAAAACTAAATTTTCATCATTAGAAGAAGAAGTTGAGTACTTAAGAATGGAGAATGAATTCCTAAAAAAGCTAAGAGCTCTGGCAGAAGAATAACACGAGTTAATATATATGAGATTATATTTTTTATGTCAGAGCGATATTCTATTACACGTCTTTGCCTATTGGCAAAAGTAGCGCGAAGCTCTTATTATAAATGGCTCAAGCGTAAAGATATTATCACCAATAAGGATATACAGGATAAAATAATTAAAAATCATATACTAGATATACATAATAAATATAGAGGAACTTATGGACGAAGGAGAATATGTATTTATCTTAATAATATATTAGGCATTGAAATAAATCATAAGCGTGTATATAGACTAATGAATGAAATGAATATAAAAGCTGTTATACGTAAAAAAGTATATAAGCATAAGTTTAAACCTGCGTCAGTAGCGAAGAATATATTGAATAGAGAATTTACGGTTACTAGACCGTTAACGAAGTTATGCATGGATATAACATATATTCCTCTAGATAAATCTAGTCGTCGATTTTTATACTTAAGCGCAGTAAAAGATTTATATAATGATCAAATTATTGCTTATAATATGAGTACTAGGAATGATGTGAAATTGGTTAATGATACATTAGAACAGCTATATAATCTGCCATTGAAAAAAGGGTGTATATTGCATACTGATCAAGGATTTCAATACACAAGAAAAGAATATTGCGATGATTTAAAAAGGCACAGTATTACACAATCTATGTCCCGTCGTGGGAACTGTTGGGACAATGCTCCTATTGAAATATTTTTTGGACATTTAAAATCAGAATTAATATACTTAAGCAAAACACGAGAAACAGAAAAATTAATAAATGAAATCAATGAATATATTTGGTTTTATAATAATGAGCGAATACTACTAAAATACGGCATGAGTCCTATTCAATATAAGTCTCATGCCGCATAAAGAGTCTTTTTTCTATTGTCTACTTGACAGGGTCAAGTTTATTTAGGCATTCCAAATATTCATCATCAATTGAAAAGCGCATAAATTTATTTTCTTTGCATAAAAACCCCTCTAAATCTAACAAAATATACTGACAATCTTTATTTAGTATTTGTGCCTTTTTAAGCCCATTAATTAACTCCACTACTACATCATCCTTCCTAACCACTAATTTTTATCCATTATTTATTATAGCAACTTCATTTGCTTTAAAACCTCTATTAAAGCTTTATAAAAATAACTACACGCTTCGGATTCCGAGTCAAATTTTTTGTATTCTGATTTATGTCCTCTTTCGCTATAATAAACTTCCCAAATACCTTTATTTTTTCCTATACAGTATGCTTCATTAGGCAATCCCCCATTTAAACTATATAAGTCTTGAGGAATCTTCTTTTCTTGTAATAAATTCTTCAATTCTACAATTGTCATTACTTTGTCACCTCGATTATTCTACCAGAATCTAGTAGCTCCTGAATAGAATTATTTAATTTAAATTGTAACCCACCTCCTGGCTGGTCAAACCAAGGTGATATTACACTTCCTTGCCCCCTTACAGGTTTAACAACTTCAAATACCTTGTATGGCTTTAACTCAGTACCTGGTGCCAAAGACCTCATTTCATAAGGAGTTCCGACTGGAGATACATATGACCCTTTATTCAATCCATAACGGTCAAACTGATATCCTTTTTGAAGTACTACATTTTTTTCAGTTCCTAATATACCCCCATCATTTGGTGGCCATACAATTTTCTCTGCACTTGTAGCTTTACCCGCCCCCTTGGGGCAGAGTCTGTCTTATTATGTTTTAGTGGTAGAGTCTACTGTTTTCAACATCTACCACTATTTTATCATGCTATTTGTTCTACTTCCATATCTGGTAAAATGTATTCAGCCTTATTCTTCATCATCCCATAGATGATATTGTTAAGCCTTCTCATTACACACACTAATGCTTGTATCTTGGTTTTACCTTCTGAAACCTTTCTCTTGTAGTACTCTAGGAAAACTGGATTTCTAGGAGTTCCTTTCTTAGATACTTGTATTTGTTGTACTACTAAGAAATAGAATACTCCATAGAGTTCTCTATTACCTTGTTTACTCTTTTTATCTTTCCCTTTACCTGCTGAACTGAAATTCACTGGTGCTATTCCAGAAAATTTAGCTAGCTTATTATAAATGATAAGATAAGAATGCAAGTAAATGATCATATAATAATGTACAAATTAGTTTGAATAAATTATAATTACTCAAGATTTATTGGGGGTAATTATGATTATAAAAACTAATATTTATTCAGAACTTAAAATTAATACTTTAGAAGATCTTCATAAACTAAAGTCACTTATGGAGGGAAATAATTTGAAAGTAAATAAAAGCCAAATAGCTAGAGAACTTGGAGTTGATCCTCGAACCGTAGTCAAATATTTAAATGGATATGTGAAACCTACCACTAGAAACTGCAAATCTAAAATAGAAGCTTTTGAGCTTATTATAAAAGAGCTTCTTAGTAACGATTCAATTCAAGTATTTTATTATAAGCGCATTTTATGGCAATATCTTAAAGATAATCATGGACTAGATTGCGCGCAGTCTTCATTTAGAAGATACATCTCTAATCACTCAGAATTTAATGAGTACTTTAATAATAGGAAAAAGGGGCATATATCCACTACTTCGCCTATGAGGTATGAAACTGAGAAAGGAAAACGAGCACAATTGGATTGGAAAGAAAATATAGAATTTGTTTTAACTACAGGTGAAGTTATTAGTATAAATATTTTTGTTTTAATCCTTTCATACTCAAGATTTATAGTATATAAATTATCTCTTGATAAAACACAAGACGTACTACTTTCTTTTTTAGATGAGTCATTCGAATCATTTGGAGGAGTACCAGAAGAAATACTTACAGATAATATGAAAACTGTTATGGATGAAGCTAGAACTAATTATTCTAAAGGAAAAGTAAATAATAAATTTCAACAATTTGCAGATGACTATGGATTTAATGTCCGTCACTGCATAGCAGGAAGACCGAATACAAAAGCTAAAGTTGAAGCTCCTATGAAACTATTAGATGAAATAAGAGCATATAATGGAACCTTAGATTATGAAGGTTTACATAAACTCGTTTCAGATTTAAACAATCGAATTAATAGTACATGCCATACATCAACTGGCAAAATACCTATATTACATTTAGAAAAAGAAAAAGATTTCTTATCTGAATTGCCTAAAGAGCAGATAAGAAATCACTACAAAATAATCACCACAAGTGTTAAAGTAAATCGTCAAATCATGATTTCATATAAATCAAACCAATATTCTGTACCACCAGAATATATAGACAAAAAACTAAAACTTCAAGTTTATGATGATCAACTACATGTGTATTATAACACAAATTTAGTTACTATTCATAAAATACAAAATCAAAAATTAAATTATCATGCAGACCATTATGCTGAAATTAGTGCTTTAACATTTAATAAAAATTCATATGAAATGATAGAAATAGCAAGAAATAATCTGAAAATGATAGGAGAAGTATACCAAAATGAATAGTCCATATACACAACTTATAAATAATTTAGAATATTTGAAAATGAAGCAAATGATTACTCATTTGGACGAAGTTATTGATTTTACAACAAAAAATAATCTATCTTTTGTTGATGCTCTTATTAAACTTACAGCTCATGAAATTGACTGTAAAGAAGCAAATATGATTAAATCTATGGTTAAGGTTGGAGCTTTTCCACATCAAAAAGAAATTAAAGATTTTGACTTTAATTTTCAACCTGGAATTAATAAAGATCAAATATTAGATTTTTTAACACTGCGTTTTTTAGAATCTAAAGAAAATATTGTATTTTTAGGTTCTAGTGGAGTTGGTAAAACACATCTTGCGACTTCCATAGGAATCGCGGCTGCGAAGCGACGTTACAGTACTTATTTCATTAAGTGCAATGATTTATTACAACAGCTAAAGCGAGCAAATCTAGAAAATAGATTAGATGCTAGACTTAAGCACTTTAGTAAATATAAGCTTCTTATTATTGATGAATTAGGTTATTTACCTATAGATAAAGAAGATTCAAAATTATTCTTCCAATTAATCGACATGAGATATGAAAAGAAAAGTACCATCTTAACTACCAACATAAATTTTAATTCTTGGGATGATATTTTTTATGATGCTGTTATAGCTAGTGCTATTTTAGATAGAGTTTTGCACCATGCTCACGTCGTTACAATTAATGGAAAGTCATATAGATTAAAAGATCATTTTAGACAAGAAGAAGATTAAAAAACTACATTCTTAAATGATCAAAAAGTTACATTTCTAGCTTGACATTTATATAGCAACTTCATTTGATTTAAAACCTCTATTAAAGCTTCATAAAAATAACTACATGCTTATGATTCCTAGCCAAATTTTTTGCATTCTGATTTATGCTCTCTTTAGCTATAATAAACTTCCCAAATACTTTTATTCTTTCCTATACAGTATGCTTCATTAGGCAGTTCTCCATTTAAACTATATAAGTTTTCAGCAATCTTCTTTTCTTGCAATAAATTTTTCACTTTGTCACCTCGATTATCCTACCAGAGTCTAGTAACTCCTGAATAGTATTATTTAATTTAAATTGTATTCCACCTCCTTATCTGAATAGACTTTCACTTGCTTCTCTGAACCATAGGCTATTTTTACTCTGTCCTTAGAATTTTCTACTACTATTTCTTTCATCTGCCCAATAGCCACTAAGTATCTATTTAGTGCATGGATGCTATTAATCTTTTTATTAATTGTTGCTACTTCATAGTTGCTTTCTACTAAAAAGTTCTTGTAACTTACTACGTAGAATCGTTGTAAAATACCATTGAAATCAACTCCTTTAGCTGTTAAGAACTCTATAAAAGCCTTAATGTCACCAACATAGCTTTCTATTGTTTTGGTGCTCTTTCCATCCTCAATTAGGCTCATCTTAAAATCTTCAATTAATTGCCACATTATCTTTACTCCTTTCAATTTCTTTATATTGAAAAAGAGTCAATGCTTCTTCATTAGAAACATTGGCTCTTATCACGGTTATAATATATATTTAGCTTTTCTTTTAATTACAGCTCACCGCATTATTGAAATTATGCAGCTTCTTTCTGCATATTGTATGTCGACAAATATAATGTAAACGAGTATCTATCTTTACAAATGCAATTTTTTGTAATTTAGCAGTGAGTTGTTTAGTAATTTTGCAGTTAGGCGAAAAATGATTTATACTTAGTTTAAGTAACCTCACATTCTCTTTATTAGTGATTGTGTAAGCTTTCTTATAGTATTCTCATCATATCCTCCACCAATTGAGTATGATATATTAAGAACTTCAATAACCTTTTCATCTAATTCTTTATCTGGAATATTCAAATTATATTTTTGAAACTCTTCACTTATTATTTTTTTTGAACGTATCTTATCTTCTTCAGTTGCTTGATACATTATTATCTCTCCTTTACTAATACCTTATTTGGGCAATTTAGTTATCTTATCTAGTATGATTTTGCCATTCGTTATAACTTGTGTAGCTCCTCCAGGTCCAAACTCTGGGAAATCCTTTGTTAATGGCTCTAGGTAACTTGCTTTTCCCCAATTCCCATTAGGAACTCTTATATCATCAATTATTTGTAACGTATCGAAGGAACCTCTAACAGAAGCATCATGAGGAACTTGTAGATTTCCTGGGGAAGCTACATTATATTTATCAAAACTAAAATACGTTCCATTTGCATTACTAGGTATCACCTTTGTTTTATTAAGTTCATCCAAATATGGTGCAGTTTCAGACATATATCTGTAACCTGTTGAAGGTATTACATCACCATTAGGTTTGACATAGAAATCAGCTTTAGCCGCCCCCTTATTTCCAAAAAGCTGAAGATCCATTATAAGGGGATCATTTTTTACACCATTTCCTACGGTCTTAGCACTATTTATTCCACTATTACTTAAGTTTATATTATTTTTTACTTCTTTACTTATGCTAGGTATCTTGAAATTATCTAATACACCTTTTACTGAACTTTCAACCTTATTACTTATAGTCTTATATGATTCAGATGTTAATTTAACTATCTCTACACCTTTAACTTTTTTTACTACGTTACTATTTAATATACTCTTTCCGACCTGTCCTACTGCTTTTCCTACACCTACTCCAATTACAGATCCTAATCCATTTGTAATAGAATCATAAGCTGCTTCCTTATAGGAAACCTTACCTGTACTTATATATTGTCTTGCTACACTACCAACATATCCAGACACAGTTTCTACGGCTGCCATTGCAAGTAATGATGAGCCTCCTGTTGCTGCTCCTACGCCTCCAATAATCGCCCCTTCTACAGCAGCTCCTGCATAGCTTTTCCATCCTGAATTGAATTTATGGTCATCCTTATAATCTTTTACAGCCGTAATTGCAGTATTAATTACAGCCCCTATTGCTGCTCCTATTGCAATATGAATCCAATGTCCATTAGGATCATCATAAGTTATAGGATTGTTATGACAATAAGTATAGAGGTTTAAACTTAAAGGATCATTTATTTCACCTCTATAAGTATCTTCCTGCAAAAATCTTGCAATAGTTGAATCATACATTCTTGAAATTAAATAGTAGTTTCCTGTTTCATCATCATATTGATACCCAGCATATCTTATAGGATTGTCTACATCCCCCGTAACTTCTGTTGGTACTCCAAAAGCATCATAATAGTAAGTTGCTCTTATTTGTGATGATTCATCAGCTAATGCTGTTACATCTCCATGCCCATTATATAGATAAAAATATTTTTCATTATTTTCACTAACTTCCCTTGTAACTAAATTAGTTCCATATATATTTTGGGCTTTTTCTGATCCTTCAGAGTCAAGCTCTAATACTACTTTCATTCCTTCATATAGATATTTTGTGGTTATTCCTTCTACTGTTTTTTCTACCCTAAGACCTTCAGCATTATATTTATATAAACTTGTCTGTCCACCTACTTCTGCTTTTATTAACCTATTTAAATCATCATATTCATAGAAAGTTATATCTTTACTTAGTTCATTTTCATTTTCACCTGAAATAGATGCTAAAAATGTTTCTGTACTGCTTGCATTGTCAGGTTCTACTATTTCCTTACCTTTATATAATAAGTTTCCATTATTATCATAAGTATAAGGAGTTGTTTCTTCAATACCCTCACTGCTGGTAGTGTTACTTGTGAGCCTATTTTGCTCATTATAGTTGTAAATAGTAGTAGAAATAATATTCCCATCTTTTATTAGGGATTGTTTCTCTCTATTTCCTGCTTTATCATATGAGTAACCAATTTTAATACCAGAAGTATCTGTAACAGAATCAATACGATTTAACTCATCATAAGTGTAAATTGTAGAACCCTTTTTATCTATTTTCTTTGTTTGATTATTTCCCTCATCATATTCATACATGTATGATTCTATTAAAGTACCATCAAGGTTTTTATTCTCAAGGGTTTTTAATAAATTATTTTTAAAATAAGTATATTCTTCTTTTATTCCTCCCTTATATGATACCGATTTTGTACTTCCATTACTATAGTAATCATAAGTTGTTATAATATTTGACGTAATATCTCCATCTAAAATATATTTTACTCTTCCTGATTTATCAAAAAACTTTGTAACTATATTTCCTTTAGGATCTATTGAACTTTCACCATAAGAAGCATCTGGCATTTCTATTCTGGATGTAGTTAAATCATATATAAATTTTGTTTCACCAATATTAGGCACAACTTTTTTAATAACTCTATTTAACTCATCATATTCTCTCTTAGTTATACCCGTATCATCACTCATAGTAAGCATATTCCCATTATTATCATAAGTGTATGATATTGAAATATCTCCTACAGTTTCAAGAACTGGCTTATTTAAAACATTATACTTATAACTTGTTGTTTTTCCATTCCTATCTACTTTCTCTTTCAAGTTTCCATCTGAGAAATAATTATAACTTTCTATTTTTTCTGATTTATAAGTATATTTACCATTAGTTCCAATTCTTCCATTTGGATCTATTCTCTTCGATATTTTATTTGCCACATTATATTCATATATGGTTACATTTCCTTTTCCGTCTTTTTGTGAAATTATATTACCATTTAAATCATAACTGTACTCAGTAATTTCTCCCTTAGCATTAGTAACCTTCTTAAGCTTATTAAACTCATTATATTCAAATCTAGTAGTATGATTTTTACCATCAGGAGTTAAACTATTTCCTCTTCCATCTGTTTTTGAAACAATATTACCTAAATCGTCGTAAGTCTGAGAAGATTTATGACCTTCTGGATCTGTAGTAACTAAAAGTCTATTATTCTTATCATAACTATATTGAGTTTTATTATTTAATGCATCATAAGAATATATTTGAGAGTTATTATGATTATATTCTATTTTTTCTATTATTGAATATGGGTCTTTCTTTTCTATTACTCTATTTATACCATCGTACACATTTGAATAAACATCTCCTACCCAGTCTGTAATAGAAATATTATTTGAGTTTTTATCATAATCATAGGTTGTAGTCTGTACCATTTTAGTACCATCAATGTTGGTTACCTCAGCTTTAGTAGTTTTTAATCTATTTAATTCATCATAGATGCTTTCTTTTATATATCCATTTCCATCGTATTCAAATCGTTTATTTCCAACTTTATCATATCTTGTACTTGTAATAATTGTTGTTGAAGCCTCATTATTAATTTTATATGCTTTTTCACTAAGTAAATTCCCTTGATTATCGTAGTTATATGACCTTGTAATACCTTCTGTATTTTCTTCTTTTTTTAAATTTCCTAAAACATCATATTGATAAGTTATAGTATTGCTATTTATAGTACCGTCTCCAGGATAAACTACTTTTCTAATCTTATCAAAATTATTGTAAATAAATGTAGTAATATCCCCATTTCCATCAGTTTGTGTTTTTACTCTATTTAAAAAGTCAAATTGTTTTGTTTCAATAATTTGTTCTGAGGATGTTGGAGTTTCTTTTACTTTTACTGCTATAGTATTTCCTACATCATCTAATTCAAATAAAGTAACTATATTTTTAGAATTAGTTTCAGAATATTTTCTTCCAAGTGCATCATATTCATACTTTATAGAAAATTGTAGGCCTTTTTCATTAGATTCTGGTTCTAATTTACTTATTAAATTCCTGTTAAGATTATATCTATACTCAACTCCATATCCATTATTTATTTTTTCATCTGGAGTAGTTCCACTTCCTGTTTCGTATCCTAAGGCATCAAGTTCTTTTATTAAGTTACCTTTTTCATCATATTTATAAGCTTTTGCAACAACTTCAACCCAATTGCTTGTCCATCCATAGGTGGTAGATTTTACTTTTTTTTCATAAAACTTATTTATCTTAAGTTTAACTCTATCCATTAAGTCATAAACATATTCCGTTCTTTCCATTTCTGAGAGTTGCTTTGATGAGTCATAATTTTTTGGCGAAACCTCTGCAGCTTTTCTTCCTGCTTTATCATAATAATAGGCTGTTATTCCTCCCTTTGCATCAATAATTTTCTCAATTAAGCCTCTATTATTATAAATATACTCAGTTTTATTATTTAAAGAGTCTATTAAAATCTGCTCTTTTCCTTCCCAATTGTATCCAATAGTATTTTTAATAATTGTTGAATTTCCAAATTCATCAATTCCAGGTTTACTTTCACTAACTTTTCTATTCATTTTATCATAGATATAAGTTGTGACTATACTACTGTACTGTTCTCCTGCCGCATTAAGACTAGGTGTTGAGATAGTTTCAATATTACCATTTTTATCATAAGTAAACTTAGTAACAATTAATTTTTCACTATCATCAGAATAATTATAACCATAAATATCTCCAGCTCTTATATGTTGTGTTTTGGATATAGGTCTTCCAAAATGATTATTAATATATTTTGTGATAATTTTACTTCTGGTATCTATATATTTATCTTCTTCTGAAAGATAACCATCATCATCATAAAAATATTCAATTTTTCTTCCTTCTCTATCTATTGTAGATTTCAAATTACCGTCTTTATAATATGAATTATTTGTAATTATATAACTATCAGGTAGCTTATCTTTCTCAACTGAATATTTGCCAATCTTTTCAATAATTTTGTATCCATTTTTATCATATTGAATTTCTGTATAAGTATATTTTGTTCTTCCATCTACATATTGAAATGGTATCCATTTATTAGTTAATCTATTTAGTCCATCGTAGTAGTAATAAGCTACAATATTATTTTCATCGGTCTCGGTAAATTTAGTGCCATTAGGATTATACTTAATTGATAATAAACTATTGTCTGGATTTTTTTGTTCCGTAAGTCTATCTGCATAATCATAAGTAAAATAGGATATTGCAACTTCATTATCATTCAAATATTTTTTATTAGTTTTTTGAATAAATTTATCAGATAAAATTATATACTCATTTTCTTCAAGTAAAACTCTCTCTACCGAACTATTTTCTTGAAAATATGTTTTAGTTACCCTATTCATATCATCGTACTCATAGCTGTATATAGCTCCATTTGGCTTAGTTTCTTTCTCTACATTACCATATAAATCATATTTGAAAGTAGTTAAATTATTCTCTGCATCCTTAATACTTTCTATTTTCCCATTTGAAAAATACGTATACCTAGTACCATGATCCCCATTATATACATGATTTGTTAAATCATCTAAAGTCGAATTGTAAAGCTTAGCATCTACTTCTTTTAGCTTCCTTCCAGAAGAATCATATGAAATTCTATATGTCTCATTTTCATGAAATATACTCTTTTCAACATTACCATTTTTGTCATAAATATATTGAATTTTATATCCTTTAGGAGATATCTCACTTTTTTTAAATCCTAAACTATCATATTCAAATGTAGTTATTTTTCCTTCTTGATTTTTTATTGTTTTTATATTTCCATTATCATAATAAGTATTTGTTATAACATAACCTTCTGGATCAATTGTGGACTTTAATAAAGATTTAATTTTATAACCAAGTGAGATTGTTTCAGATTCTGAATAATAGTTATATAAAGTAATTGCAAATTTACTTTCATCTACCCCTCCTTTATATTCATTTATTCCATCTAGTGGCTGAGCTTTTTTTAGTAAATTATTCTTTTTAGAATCATATATATAATAAGTAGATTTTCCATTTTCATCACTTTCTTTAATTAAGTTATTTTTTTCATCGTATACATACGCTTTATGTGATAAATCTGGATTTATAATTTTAGTTCTATTACCTTTTGCATCTCTTTCATATACATAAGTAGCCCTATTTCTATTTGTTTCTGTTTTTATCTCACCATACTTATTAATACCATCATCTAAAAAATATTCAACGAAACTTACAGTCCGGTCTGGATAAATTGTGAAAGTAACGTATTTTTCATTATCATACCACTCTTCTGTAACTTTTTTATTACTATCAGTTATTATTGTTCTTTTATTTATATTATCATATGAATAAGTATTTATATTCCCATATATATCCTTATAATCTTTAACTTTTCCTTTATCTTCGCCATCAGCAACATAATTAATAGTTTCTAGGATATTATTTGATTTATCTTTTATTTTACATAGTAATCCATTTGAATCATATTCGTAATAAGATATATTTCCAATTCCATCTGTTACTGAGCTTAAAAAACCATTTTGATACGTGTATTTGATAACTCTACCAGTTGCTCCATTAAAGGTTTCTACAATATTATCAATGAAATTGTTTTTATAATTTATTATAAACTTACGTCCAGTACCATCAATTATTTCAGAAATCTTCCCATCGCCAGCTATATTTATAGAAATCATATTATCATTTCTATCTTTTATCCAAACTAACTTCCCTGTTGAGTTATAACAATATCTCTCCTGCTCCTTCGTAGTTAAAATAAGACTGTTATCAGCTTGCTTATTTAATATATTTCTAGAATCATTTGCAGTATAAGTTCCATCAGAATTTTCTTTAAAGCTCTGTACACTACCATCTGGGAGGGTTATTACTTTAGATTTCACACCGGATTCGTTAGTATAATCACTTACATCTCCTTGAAATCCAAATCTCCATCCTTTTCCTATTATGCTGTCTTTTGTATCCATTGAGTTGTATGTTCTTGTTATTGATATTTCATAACCATCAAAATTACTACTTAAATCTGTATAATTTCTAGAAAAATTACCAGTAGCACTATTTACACCTTCTTGTCCAAAGTGCTTTTCATTTTTATATTCTATTTCATTAATATATTGATTAAATTCATCGCCTAAATTCATTTTATATTCTGATGCTAGGTAAGGATCAAAATCTATATTACCATATATCTCATCTCCATTTTTAATAGATATTTTATTATCTTTATCATAATAAGATGGCCCATATGGTGACCCCCAAAAGTTATATTCTGCATTAATTGTTTTTGAATAATTAGCTAAAGCAAATCTGCTGTTTTGTACAAATGAATTTGATACTATAGATCTTTCTGAATTATTGGTAACAATAGCTAAACCAACTGTATTTTTAGTTAAAGTAGAATTTATTAATGATAACTCTCCTAATGAACTTATTCCATCTTTAATACAGTTATATATTTTGGTATTAATAACTTTAAGACTACTACTGTGGGATATAGCATTAGTCAAAGAATCACCAACCTCGGAATTTATAACTGTTGCTTTTCCCCATACTCTTAAATTTGATGGAGAATTATTGATATTTTGACTGTAATTTCTACCTCCAAATCTAATTTTTGTATTTATTCCATTAAACTCACCTTCATCAAAAACGTAAATCGCTTCAAAGTTAGTATCTCTACTATTATCATAATCCTTAGCTTCAGTATGAGTTATACCAAAATCCTTATCAGCTAATGAAGTAAACACAATAGGCTCTGTACTCTTTCCTTCTGCGTTTATCTTCCCATAAGACCAAATGGCTCCTCTAATATTTATTATAGCTCCTGATTGAATATCTAAAACCATTCCTTTAGGAATATCGATAAAATAATCTACTACATAATGATTTTTTCCACTTGGTAAATATAGATTGTCGTTTAGTACACCCTTAATTACTATTCCATCATAATTATTGCCACTAAGGTTATTTTTTAAATTACTATCACTTGAGTTTAATTTTGATAGAAAATCAGTATTTGAAAATTTGACTTTTTCTAAATTTATACATATTGGGCCACTCATTAAATTTTCTTTACTATAATCATACCTTATAGTGTTAGTTGCAGATATAATATTTTTCTGAATAATAACATTTGTGCTATCCCCTTCATTAAATTGTACTCCTATCTGCTTAGAATTTAATATATTATTGTTCTCAATAGTCAATTTGCTTATTTTGCTTTGTTTATTAGCAATATTAATTCCAATTTCATTTTCTTTTATTTCGTTACTTTTAATTGAAACTTGTTCTGAATTACCAATTTTATTATCTAGAAAGCCTATACCAATTTTATTATTATTAATCTTATTATTATTAATCATTACTGTCCCTAATGGATTTCTAACTAATATTCCAGTATTACAATTTGTAATAGTTGAATTTTGTATAGATGTATCTAATTGTTCTTCTAACAAAATTGCATGTGAATATTTTGTATTTGTATCATTGATTGTATTTATTTTTGAATTATTTAGTTTTAACTTACCTTTATTGGTTATGTGATAATTAAAAATTCCTTTCTGTTCAATATTACAATAATTCCCTGTAAATTCACCTGTAGGTGTTACTTCTATTCCTTTATACGTATAATTATCCGCTGTAATTAATGTTCCGTCCTCTGAGTAAGTGAAAATTACTGGTGAAGTTGAGTTTCCATTAACAGCTAATATCCCATTAACTTTAACTCCATTAACTCTAGATGCATATTTTTTAAATATAACTTTGACACCTGGATCAATATTTAATTTAACTCCCTGATTTATAATTAATTCACCTTCGACTATATAAGGACTTCCACTAAGTGTCCATGTTGTATCTTTAGCAATAATAGTTTTTAAAAATTCTTTAGCATTAATTATTTGTATATTAAAAGCACATGCTTTTTTCCCAATAATCCCACTAATTTCACCATCTTTTGATATAATATTCACATTGCTTAAATCATCACAAACTAAATGATATTGAATATTAAATCCTTCTGGATCCTTTTCAACTCCTGTACTTACATCTACAAGCTTAATTTCTATGGCTTGCAGTTGTTTTCCTAATACTCCTGCAACTTCTCCATCATATACCCACTGCTGCCAGCCTATATCTGCAACATAAACTCTATACTTCACTTTTATACCAGAAGGAATATTATTTAATTCTATCTTAATTCCATCTACTGTATCTCCTACATCACCTATAACAATATTTTCTGCAAAACCTGACCAATCACGACCTATTCTATGCACAGAGAATTTTGCAGATGATTCAGCTTGCATAGCAATAGCATTTCCTAATGAAAATAACTGACGTGATTCAGTATCTAAAGCATTTTCACTCTTAGCTATCTTTTTGACAACTTCATCACTCCATGGTCCAACGATTCCATCTTTTTTAGCCCTTATTCTATAAATGTGCTCTGAATTTTGAGATATATCACGATGAAAATATCCTATATTTTCTTTTACGTCGATAATATCCCCATCTACTTCCACATCATATTCTGCTCCTAATATAGCGTCCCATACTACTATATTGGTTTTATAGTCAATATTTCTAACGTAGTTAATATTAATTTTAGGAACATCTGTATTCTCACTAATACGTTTAGGATCATTATTTATTTCTTCATTATAATCATCTATAACTTCTTTAATTCTTTTATCTACTTCATCACTACTATTTTCTTTTATTATATTTTGAATATTGAAATTCGAGAATAAATTTGATGTAAGTTTAGTTATGCTATTAGGTAAATTAGTTTTTGCTAGTACTTCAGAACTATCAGAAATAATAATCACAAACACTAATATAAATGCAATTATTTTCTTATTTCTACAGTGCATAATTTCACACTACCTTTCTATTCGACTATATAAGATACTTCAACTTCATTTGATACTTTAGATTTAAACTTTATTGAATTTAATGTACCCGACCATATTTTTCCTGACGATATCTCATTATTTATAGAGAATACTATTTCACCTTGATTAAATGATTTAATTGATAAATTAGTTCCCTGAATTTCACCAGCATTTAAGTCTTTTTCCTGAGTTATTGCACATAAATCAATTACATCAACTTCATTTGGATCATATGTAACTTTAATCTTACGATTATTTACATTTTCTATATCTTTAGCGGATATTACCAAAGTAAATTCACTTTTTTCAGTTTTTATTATAGTTGGTACTATAGTCTTTAGTTTAACTTCAACATTATAAATTCCTAAACCGTTTGCAGAAGCATTACTTACTCTCAAATAATATGTTTTATTTTCATCTAATTTATATAACATTTTGAAGTTGTCTCCGCTACCTTCATTATCACTTTGTGTAAGTAAAACTTTATTATCATCATATAAATCTCCTTGTGTATCAGTTTCACCACTACTAAAAAACATATATGAATCTGTCTTGCTTGGGGTAAACTTATAAAAATCTATATCACCTTCAAAATCTATGGCTGCCCCTGTAATTCTACCTAATTCAATAATATTGGCTGTGCTAAAATCATTTCCTTCATTATCATTTCTTATAACATTCAAACTATAAATACCAGTATTAGAACTAGAATAATGTTTTACTTTTATATAATAAGTTTTATTAGCTATTAATTTATAAGTAATTTTAAAATTCCTTCCTTCATAATCATCATTACTAGCAAGCAGAGTTGGAATATTATCATACAAATACCCATAAGTATCTGTATCACCTTTTGTTTGTATTATATATTCTCCATCAATTTTTGGAGTAATTTTAAAGAAATCAAAGTCTCCCGGATAATCAATTGCCGCACTTAAATCAACTCCTGGTGTAATGATATTTTCGGTACTAAAATCATTACCTTCCGTATCTGCTCTTGTTATATTAACGTTATAACTACCTATACCTGTACTAGAATAATGCCTTATTTTTATATAATAAGTTTTATTAGCAAATAGTTTATAAGTAATTTTAAAATTTCTTCCTTCACTATCATCATTACTACTCAATAGAATTTGATTACTATCATATAAATACCCATAAGTATCAGTTGTTCCTGTTGTCTTAACTACATACTCACCATCAATTTTAGGTGTAATCTTATAAAAATCATAATCTCCTGAATAATCAATTGCTGCACTTAAATCAACTCCCGGTATAATTATATTTTGAGTATTGAAGTCGTTTCCTTCATTATCAACCTTAACTACTTTTATCCCATAAGCTCCAATACCTTGGTTACTGTAATGCTTTGCTTTAATATAATAATTCTGTCCTTCTATAAGATTGATAGATATTGAGAAGTTTCTATCTCCTGAATCATCATTTTCTACTATTAATTTCTTATTATTATCATAAATTGATCCAAAAGTGTCAGTTGAACCAGTTGACTGAATTGTGTACATTCCATTCATTGGTGCTGTAAATTTAAAAAAGTCTATATCTCCTGGATAATTTATAGATGCATTTGTCGTAGTATTCAATTTAATTGTTTCCGCATCAATAAAATCATTACCAAAATCATCTCTTAACTTTAGTAAATTAATACTTTCTACAGTGCTCAAGCTGCCATTCACATTTGATCCACCTATTGCATAAATACTTCCATTTGCAATTTCTACTCCTAATCCGTATCTAGGTACATTTATTGAACTTAACCTTGTCCAAACATTTGACTTTATATCATATACGGAAACATTATTTAAATATTCCAGATATTCATGATTACCATCAAAAGCTTCATATTTGCCACCAATAGCATATATTTGTCCATCATTAAAAATACAACCTAATAGTTCACTACTATTGGGCAAACTTGAAAGAGTTGTCCATGTATTAGAACTAATATCATATGCTTCTACAGTATTTGTTGTATCATAAGTACCTGATACTAAACCACCAAGCACAAAGATAGTTTTACCATCAGTAGATACACTAAAAACTTTTTTATGAGTTGGTAAACTACTTTTAAAAGTCCATTTATTAATTGTAGGATCATATTCCTCAATATTCTCACCATCTATAGTATATATTTTTTCATTTATAGTTACTGCTTTTACATATCGGCCCAAAGTTGGCTTCTCAGCTTTTATAGACCAAGTGTCTGTTATTGGATCATACTCATCTACTCTCTTACTATAACTATCCCCACCACCTATTATATATATTTTACCGTTGACTGTTGCAATCCCAAAACTTCCTCTAGGTGCAGGCATATTTCCCTTAGTTGTCCATAAATTATTAATTGGATCAAAAACTTCAACCTTATTTGAATTATCCCCCCCGATAGCATATATTTTATTATTTACAGTTAGAACACCTAATGAACTACGAGGAGTAGGCATATTTGCTTTTAATTCCCACGGACTACTTGATAATAACTGGTATCCGCTGCTTTTAGTAAAATTAGTTTCAATTAATTTATCTTCTACATTTTTTTCTATATTATTTATCTTTCCATCTTCTGTATTTATTGAATTAACTGCATTACTGCAATTTATTTTATTTCCCCTATAAACTCTTCCCTTCAAAGTTGATATTCTATCGGAAGATTCTAATATATTATTTTTTATTTCATTAATAGACTTCTCTTTAAATTCATTTAGTAATAAAGCTGCTTCTCCTGAAACAAAAGCTGTTGCCATTGAAGTACCGCTAAATTTGCCATAAGTATTATTTGGTAAAGTACTTAAAATATCTTCTCCCGGTGCAGCAATATCAACTGATACTTCTCCGAAATTAGAGAATGAAGATAAATTTCCGTTTTGGCTAATTGATGCTACGGAAATTATATTATCTAATTCAAATGCAGCTGGATAAATTGGATTAAAATCTATATCTTCAAAACTATTTCCTGCTGCACAAATAAATAACATTTCAGAATCTTCAATAACTTCCTTTAATGAATTGTTATATTCAACATTTCCCCAACTACAATTTACAATTTTAACTCCCATCTTTTCAGCATATTCAATTGCATTAATAATATCACTTGTATATGCTACTCCATTATTAAATACCTTTAACGGTAATATTTTAGCCTTTGGTGCCACACCTGTAATTCCATTTTGATTATCCTTAATTCCTGCTATTATTCCAGAAACATGTGTAGCATGTGCTTCCTCATTAGCTTTATCTTGATTATAAACATTATTATTATTTTCTGTAAAATTCCAACCATTTACATCATCTATAAAACCGTTTTCATCATCATCTATACCATTTCCTGCAATTTCTTTGTCGTTTATCCATATATTATTCGATAAATCCTCATGAGTAATGTCTATCCCCGTATCAATTACAGCTACAATAACGTCTTCACCTTCAGTCTTTTCCCATGCCTTTTCTATATTTGCATCAATTGTCACTTCAGATAACTCAACATTATCATTTTTTATCCCCCATTGTTTTTTATAAAATCTATCATCGGAAGCTAATCTAATAGGATAATCTGGTTCTATATATTCAATATTATCATCCAAATTTTTTTTCTTTATTTCATTTATTAAATTACTTACCTTAACTGGTGACTTAGTTAAAATTAAATCCGATTCATTAACTTTGTTATCTATAATATCTTTTATTTCAGTATTTAGACTACTCTCCTTTATTTGCTTATGCTTTATATTTTTATATTTCACTATATATCTGTCAGTCTCGAAATTGCTTTGCTCTAAATTACTTTGGGATAATCTTTTATCAAATAAAATATTATCTTTTTTCTTTAAATAATCATTTGTAAAGTTTAACAATCCTGAGTTTTTATAAATAATGAATAGTTGTATAGCAATGCATAATAATATTAGTGCTGATATATATTTTTTCTTCTTCAATTTTATACCACCTTATCATATTTTGTTTTTATATAATACAATTGTACTAGGTGTTTTTTTGCTTTAGTGTAGTATTTTGTA
>JAQCTH010000022.1 GCA_027686065.1 Clostridiaceae bacterium AF10-41 | reverse complement strand
ATATTCTTTTATAGTTGCAATTTCAGTAATGTTATTTTATTTAGCAATATCTCAAGTTACTATATTTACAGATAAGCTAGATTCAATAATAATTATAATGCAACCATTTATAATTGGATTTTCAATTGCATACATAATAAACTTTTTATTGAATTTTTATGAAAAAGTAGTTTTTGAAATGAAATATGTAAAAAAATTGAAATTAAAATCAAAAAGAGGGGTAGCAATAATATTTTCATATATAACAGCATTTTTAATAATTGGTATGTTTATAAAGTTTTTATTACCTCAGCTTATAGATAGTGTTATAGGATTAGTAAATAACATTCCTATATATATAATGAATTCTACAAAATTTGCAAATGAAACAATATTAAAATTAAATATAGAAGAGCGATATTCGCAAATGTTGTTAGATAACTTTAATAATCTAGTGAATTACATAATTAAGTTCGCAACTAATTTAATTCCTGCATTTGGGGGATTTTTAGGAAATATTCTTTCAAGTATATGGAATGTTGTTTTAGGAGTAATAGTATCAGTTTATTTATTAATAGATAAAGAAAAGTTATGTGCATTAAGCAAAAAAATTACTTATGGATTACTCTCTAAAAAATATGCTGATGGAATTATTGAATTGGCTCATAGAAGTAATTATACTTTTGGAAGATTTATAGTAGGTAAAATAATTGACTCATTAATAATAGGAGTATTGACTTTTATAATACTAACTATATTTTCAATTCCATATACAGTACTGGTATCAGCAATAGTTTGTATAACTAATATCATACCTTTTTTTGGACCATTTATAGGAGCAATTCCATCTTTTATAATAATTTTATTTATATCTCCTATTAAGGCTGTATGGTTTTTAGTAATAATCTTATTTATACAACAATTAGATGGTAATGTAATAGGACCAAAGATTTTAGGTGACTCAATAGGAATATCAGCATTTTGGATATTATTTTCTATATTAGTTGCAGGAAAGTTATTAGGAATAGTGGGAATGATAATAGGTGTTCCATTATTTGCAATTTTCTACTCTATAGTAAAGTATTTTATAGAAAGTAAATTAAGAAAAAAGGGATTAGAAACTGAAACAAATGATTATATGAAATAAATTTACTTTGTTTTAGTAATATAAATAAGAGAAATATAAAAAGAGAGCTGTTTTTTTGAAAACAGCTCTCTTTTTATACAACTTTATAAATTTCAATAAATATTTACAAATTACCAGCTGCCAGAAGAACCTCCGCCATTTGAAGAACCTCCGCCAAATCCACCGAAACCGCCACCAGATCCACCGGATCCACCGAAGCCTCCAAATCCGCCGCCACCACCGGAGCCTCTACCACCAGGGCCGCCACGTCTTCCGAAGAAACTACTCCAAAAGAGAATTTTAAAAATAGTTCTTATTATTCTTCCACGATTAAAAATCATATCAAGTATAAGAAGCACGAGTATTATACCAATAGGTATAGCATCAAAAATACTACCTGAATCTTGACTATTAGATTCTTTTGGAATTTTTATATTTAGAGATTTGCTTAAAGTAACACCATATTCTTCTGCAATAAGGTCATTAAAAGTACTATAGCTTTTTATTATTCCAGAACCATAATTGTCGTTTTTAAAATCATCTGTAGCCAAGGACTCCATAACTCTATTACTTAAAGCATCTGGTATTACACCTTCTAAACCTCTTCCAACTTCTACTCTCCACTTTCTATCCTTGATGGCAACTAAAATTAACAAACCGTTATCTTTAGTTTTTTGCCCTATTCCCCAAGAACGAAATAAGTCTATAGCATAATCTTGGATAGGAGTTCCATCTGTAGTATCTGTAATTACAACAATGGATTGAGCTCCAGTTTTATCTTCAAGTTCTTTTCCTAAAGATATGATTGTTTCTATTTCGCTTGAACTTAGTATATTTGAATAGTCGTTTATATATTTATAATTTGTAGGCGAAGGATAATTAGCTTGGGCTGAAATTGAAATTGAAAAACTAAAAATTATCAAAAGAGAAGATAATAATATTTTTTTTAACTTACTTATAACATTCATAATTATCTAGAAAAATCAACGGAAGGAACTTCACTAGCATTATCACTTGCTTTATAAAGTTGCTTTTCCTCGAATCTAAATATTGAAGAAATTATATTAGTAGGAAATCTTCTTCTCTTAGTATTATAATTAGTTACAGCTGTATTATAATCTTGCCTAGCAACAGCTATTCTATTTTCTGTTCCTTCTAATTGAATACTTAAATCTTTAAAGTTTTGATTGGATTTTAAATCAGGATAATTTTCTACTACTACAAGCAATCGAGAAAGAGCACCTGATAATTCACTATCTGCATTTGCTTGTTCAGATATATTTGAAGCTCCAGAAAGTTTACTTCTTGCATTAGCAATATCAGTAAAAATATCTTTTTCTTGAGTAGCATATCCCTTAACTGTATTAACTAAATTAGGTATTAAATCAGATCTTCTTTGTAGTTGAGTATCAATATTAGATTCAGAAACATTAACAAGTTGTTCTAAAGATACCAATTTATTATAACTAGAAATTATAGGGAATATAATAATAATAATAACCACGATTATAGCTATTAATATTTTTAGTCCTTTTTTCATAAAACAAAACATCTCCTTTCTATATTAACTATTATATATTATATAGTGTATATTGTATATTGTATGTAAAAGTGAGATGTATTATTAAATATTTACATTATAATTACTTTTAAAAATTTCTCTATCCGATAAATAAAGCTAATATTAAAAGTAAAGTAAAAGTCCAATGCAAATTATTCGTGTATGGTATCCCAAGTTTTTCAAAATTACAAACAGATTTATGAGCTTTTAAAGCTATTGGTAATGTTATAAATACTAGCAGTGAAATGGTAGGATAAAATCCTGTTATTACATATAGTAGAGTTAAGATATAAGCTCCAAAAACTAAAAATCTATAAATATATTTGCTATATTTACTTCCAATTCTAACGCTTAGTGTTCCAAGACTTAAATTAGCATCTCTTTTAAAGTCTCTCATTTCATTACTTATCATTAAAGCAGGAATAATGAAAGAAGCAGGTAAAGACAATAATATTGGATATAAACTTATAGAGTGGGTAAATGGATAAGAAGCTCCTAAAACCATTAATGGCCCCATTGTTATAAAAGAAATTGGTACTCCAAGGCCCTTTCTTTTAAAGACAAAAGGTTCACCAGTATATGCATAAGCAGAAAATATTCCAACAGCACCCATAAGTAACATTTTAAAATCAGTTATGTAAATAAGATATAAACCACTTAAAGAAGATAATCCAAAGCAAAGCATGGCCCAAAGAAAAACATATATATCAAAATAAGTTCTCTCCACTCCTAAAAACTTTACTTTTCTTCCATTAGGTCTATAATACCTAAAACTTCCTTCGAAATAATCATTTACTAAATTAGCACCAGATTGAGCTAATATACCAGCAATAGTTATAATTAGAATTAATATAATATCACTAGAACTATTTAAATTTATAAACCCCATTTGGTATGCAGATGCAATTCCAAGAGTTGTGGAACCTATTGCTAAGGTTAGTGAAAATGGGCGAAATGCCTTCCAAGAGTCTTTAATAAATTTTAATATGTATTCTTTATTCAAATCAATCACCTCATTTATTTAATAGTAACGAGAAATTCTATCATAAAAAAGAAAGTTTTTCAATTAACAACATCTAAGAATTTCGATAGAAGTGTTAAGTTTTTTGTATGGAAGTAATTAGCATATAAACTTATAATAATAAATGTAAACGAAATCAATTTAATGTTAACGATTTTTATAAAGGTGGAGGGTTAATATGAAAAAGGTTAAAAAATTACTTACAATGGCAATGGCTACAGTTATGGTTACAGCTTCATTAGTAGGCTGTGGAGGTAAGGGTGAATCTCCAAGTGGAGATACATCAAAGGGAGATAAAGTTAAAGTTGGAGTATGTTTATACAAATTCGATGATACTTATATTTCAACAGTTCGTCAAAACTTAGAAAAATTACAATCTGAAAATTCAGATAAGGTTGAGTTTACTTTCTATGATGGAAAAGGTGACCAAGCTACTCAAAATGATAGTATAGATACATTACTTCAAAAAGATGTAGATCTTTTATTAGTTAATTTAGTTGATACAGGAGCAGCTCCAACAGTAATCGATAAGATTAAAACAGCTAAGAAACCTGTAGTACTATTTAACAGAGAACCATCAGCAGATGCTATAAAAGCATATGACAAGGCTATATTTGTTGGAACAAATGCAAAAGAAGCTGGAGTTATGCAAGGAGAAATACTTTCAAAAGCATGGGAAGGTAATAAATCAGCTATAGATAAAAATGGAGATGGAGTATTACAATATGTAATGTTAAAGGGTGAACCTGATAATCCAGAAGCAGTTGCAAGAACTCAATATTCAGTTTCAACTTTAAATGATAAGGGCGTTAAAACAGAAGAATTAGCACTTCAAGTTTGTAACTGGGACCAAGCATTAGCACAAAATGCTACAGAAGCATGGTTCTCAAAATTTGGTGATAAGATCGAAGCAGTAATAGCTAATAATGATGGTATGGCTCAAGGTGCTATAGCAGCATTAACAGCTCAAGGATATAACAATGGTGATGCAGCAAAAACTATTCCAGTTATAGGTGTTGATGCTACAGCAGCAGCTCAAGACTTAATTTCTAAAGGATTTATGCTAGGATCAGTTCTTCAAGATGCTGAAGGAATGGCTAAAGCATTATATGAAACAGGAATGAATTTAGCAGCTGGTAAGGGTGCTGTAGATGGAACTTCATATAAGTTTGATGACACAGGAGTTGCAGTACGTATTCCATACCAAGAATATATTAAAAAATAATATATCATATAGAATTAAAAAACTGCATAGTGTATTTTCACTATGCAGTTTAATAAATAATGGAAAAGTGGTGAATTAAGTTATGGCAGATACAAAATATGTTCTTGAGATGATGGGTATAAGTAAAGAATTTCCAGGAGTTAAAGCGCTAGATAATGTTCAATTGAAAGTAAGACCAGGAACTGTACATGCTTTGATGGGAGAAAATGGAGCAGGTAAATCTACTTTAATGAAATGTTTATTCGGGGTTTATATTGAAGACAGCGGAGAAATTTTAATAGAAGGTGAAAAAATAAAGTTTTCTAATCCGAAGCAAGCTATGGATAATGGAGTTGCTATGGTTCACCAAGAATTAAATCAAGTTTTACAAAGAAATGTTATGGATAATATATGGCTTGGAAGATATCCAGGGAATGTTGGAATAGTAAGCGAAAAAACAATGTATGAGGAAACTAAAAAAATATTAGATGAGTTAGATATAGATGTTGATCCAAAAATGAAGATGGCCAAGCTATCTGTTTCCCAAAGACAAATGGTTGAAATAGCTAAAGCAGTTTCATACAATGCAAAAATTTTAGTGTTAGACGAACCTACATCATCATTAACAAATGAAGAAGTTAATCACTTATTTAGAATTATAAATAAGTTAAGAGATAAGGGATGCGGTATTATATATATTTCTCATAAAATGGAAGAAATTCTTCAAATATCAGATGATGTAACAATTATGCGTGATGGTAAGTGGATAGATACACTTTTAGCTAAAGAGCTTACAACAGATAAGATAATTAAATTAATGGTTGGACGTGATTTGACTAATAGATTCCCACCAAAGATAAATAAACCAGAAGATGTTATCTTGGAAGTTAAAAATTTAACTGGTTCTTTTCAACCTTCAATTAAGGACGTATCATTTGAATTAAGAAAGGGAGAAATACTTGGAATTGCAGGTTTAGTAGGATCTAAAAGAACTGAATTATTGGAAACAGTATTTGGAATAGCTAAACATAGTGAAGGAGAAATAATTCTTCATGGTAAAAAAGTAGAAAATTCAGATTCACGTAAAGCTATAAAAAATGGATTTGCTCTATTAACAGAAGAGCGTAGATCTACAGGTATATTTGGACAGCTTGATATTAAATTTAATACAATGATTGCTAATATAGATGGATATAGTAAGTATGGAGTGTTAGATAATAAGAAGATGACTAAAGATACTAAATGGACGATAGATAGTATGAAGGTTAAAACTCCTAGTCAAAAGACTTTGATTAGAAGTTTATCAGGAGGAAACCAACAAAAAGTAATTATAGGAAGATGGCTTTTAACTAATCCAGAAATACTACTATTGGACGAGCCAACAAGAGGTATAGATGTTGGAGCTAAATATGAAATTTATCAACTTATTATAGATTTAGCTAATAAAGGCAAAGGGGTAATAGTTGTATCCTCTGAAATGCCTGAATTATTAGGAATATGTGATAGAATACTTGTAATGTCAAATGGAAAAGTAGCTGGAATAGGTGATGCAGACAAATTGTCACAAGAAGATATTATGTCTATGGCTGCTAAATATATTTAGAATAGAGGTGTAACTTATGAACAAAGTTAAATTAAATAAAGAGTCCTTACAAAATTTCTTACTGAATTATGCATTGTATATAGTATTATTTATAATGATAGTGTTCTTTGTTATAAAGGAACCAGGATTCCTTTCATTAAAGAATCTTACTAATATTTTAAGCCAAGCATCAACTCGTGGAATACTTGCATTAGGAGTAGCAGGACTTATTGTACTTCAAGGTACAGACCTGTCAGCAGGACGTATATTAGGCTTTACAGCTATAATATCAGCATCGTTATTACAATCAACAACATATGCTGCTAGAATGTATCCTAACCTAAAAGCATTACCATTAATAGTACCAATGTTTTTAGCAGTAGTTATTGGAGGTCTATTTGGTGCTATAAATGGATTTGGAGTTGCAAAATTGAAGGTCCATGCATTTATTATTACCCTAGGTACTCAGCTTATAGCTTATGGAGCATCATGCTTATATATTGATAGACCTCCACTAGGAGCTCAACCAGTTGCTAACTTAGATGAAAGATATACTAAATTTGTTAATGGATATTTAAGATTAGGTAGTGCAGAAATCCCATATTTAATATTTTATCTTGCAATTGTAGCTGCAATTATGTGGTTTGTATGGAATAAAACTAAACTAGGTAAAAATATGTTTGCTATAGGAGGCAATCCAGAGGCAGCAGCAGTTTCAGGTGTAAATTTAGTTAAGAACATAATGATTATATTTATAATATCAGGTGTACTTTATGGACTAGCAGGTTTCTTGGAAGCTGCAAGAGCAGGATCTACAACAACAAGTACAGGGTTTAACTATGAATTGGATGCAATTTCAGCTTGCGTTGTTGGGGGAGTATCCTTCACTGGTGGTATAGGAACGATTCCGGGAGTGCTTATTGGAACAGTGTTACTACAAGTTATAAACTATGGATTGAACTTTATTGGAGTAAATGCTTATTGGCAATATATTATAAGAGGGTTAATAATAATAGTAGCTGTTTCATTAGACGTAAGAAAATATATAGCTAAGAAATAATAAAAATTAATCAAAAAGGGGATGATGTTAAATGCAAAATGAAACTGTAGAGGAAAATATTGAACAAGAAGTTCCTAAAAAAACAGTTAGAGATACTTTATATGGTAACTTAGATGTTTCAGTTAAAACAATGGATAGATTTCTTGCAGTGTTATTTATATTATTAGCATTGTCATTAATCATAGGTGTATTAGTATAAATTTTAAATATTAATCATAAAGATAGGATAAGATTTAAAGAATCATATCCTATTTTTTTATATTTAAAACATTTACATAAAAAAATTATAAAAATGTGCTATAATTATTTTGAGTATTCAGATAGTTTAATATACCTAATTATGGTTATACATATATTATTTGGGAGGTTATTTATGGGGTTATACAAATTAATGATAGTAGATGATGAAGAAGAAATAAGGCTTGGTGTAATAAAAAAGATAAATTGGGCAGAACAAGGTTTTGAAGTAGTAGGGGACGCTGAAAATGGGAAAGAAGCTTTAGAAATGGCAGAAAAACTTCATCCAGATGTGATAATGACAGATATTAAAATGCCATTTATGGATGGATTGGAACTTGGGAAAAGGATTACAGATATAATGCCATCTACTAAAATAATAATCTTTTCTGGATCAGATGATTTAGAATACGCCCATAAAGCAATTAAAATGAATGTTGTGGAATATGTGTTAAAGCCAATTAATTCTATTGAACTTATAGAAGTTTTAAAACGATTAAAGGAAAAACTGGACAAAGAGTATGATGCAAAAAGAAATGTAGAAATATTAAAGAATCATTACTTAGAAAGTATTCCAGTAATAAGAGAACAATTTCTTGTAGGAGCTTTAGAAGGAAGAATAACTAAGGAACAATGGGATGAAGATGAAAAAAAGTTAGGCTTAGATTTTATAAATAAATACTTATCAGTATCATTAATTGGAATAGATGGAGTAATAAGTTACGATGCAGAAGAAGGAAGTCTACAAAATGATATTGGATTAATATCTATATCTATAAAAAATATAGTAGATGAAATTATGGGGAATTATTGTGATTTCATAAGTTTTCCATACTCAGATAAAGTAGTTGTCTTAGCTACATTTGATGAAAAAGATAAAATAATGAGATTTATAAAAGGATTAAATGAAGTAATTAAAGTATTTGAATGTACTTTCGGAACTACAATATCAGTGGGAATAGGAAGGGTATATGATGAAATATCAAAGATAAGATTTTCATATAGTACTGCACAAAGTGCATTAAGCTACAGACCTATTTTAGGGAACGGGAAAACTATATATATAGAAGATGTGGAACCTGATAATTCTATACAATTACAATTTGATGAACAAGAAGAAATTAAGTTTCTAAATGCAATAAAATTATCAACAAAAGAAGAAATTAAAGGAATAGTTGAAAATATATTTAAAAAATTAGAAGAATCTTTTGTAACATTGGTAAAATATAGAATATATATAATGGAGGTATTGACCTCTTTATTAAAATTAACTCAAACTTATAATATAGAAATTAAAGATGTTTTTGGAGAAAATTTTAATTGCTATGCATATTTAAATGAGTTAGATTCAATAGAAGAAATAAGAATATGGTTTATAGATAAATCTATAAAATTAAATGAACTTATAAAAAAAGAAAGAACTAACTCATCAAAACTTTTAGTAGAAAAAGCTAAGGATTATATAAAAAATAATTATAATGACTATGAAATGTCAGTAGAAAAGCTTTGCTCAAAATTGCATGTAAGTCCAACATATTTTTCTACTATATTTAAAAAGGAAACTGATATGAGTTTTGTAAATTACTTAACATCAGTACGGTTAGAAGAAGCAGTAAAGCTATTAAATACTACAGATGACAAAACTTATATAATATCAACTAAGGTTGGATACCAAGAAGCTAATTATTTTAGTTATGTATTTAAAAAACAATTTGGGATATCACCATCAAGATACAGAAAGAATTGAGTGAGTTAATATGCTAAGTTCTATTAAAAAGAAATTAATAGGTTATTATAGGAAAGCGAGTTTTAAATATATAATATCTATATCTTTTACAATAGTGGCTGTTATTGGAATGATAGTTGTAGGTGGAGCACTTTATTTAAGGTTTATTAATTCAACGGAAGAAATGATTTCTAAAAACAATAAATCAATATTAGAGCAAGTCAATTTAAATTTAGATACCTACTTAAGAAAAATGATGAAAATATCAGATACTATATACTATAGAGCCATAAAGAAAACAGATTTATCAACTGAAAGTATAGATAAAGAAATGGATTTAATCTATGAAGCAAATAAAGATTATCTTATAAGTATAAGCTTGTTTTCAAATTATGGAGAGGTAATAGCTTCATATCCATTACAGCAATTAAAAAACAATATAGATCCAAGAGAAAATGAGTGGTTTAAAAGTGCAATAAGTAGAAGAGAAAATTTACATTTCTCTACGCCACATGTGCAAAATTTGTTTTATGATCCTAATTACAAATACACATGGGTAGTATCCTTAAGCAGAGCAGTAGAACTTACTGAAAGTGGCAAGATTAATGGTGGAGTGCTTTTAGTAGATATGAATTTTAGTGGAATAGAGCAAATATGTAAAAATGTTGATATGGGGAAAAATGCTTATGTCTACCTTATAGATAGGGATGGAGAAATAATATATCATCCAAGGCAACAACTTATATATTCAAATTTAATAGAAGAAAATAATTATGAAGCAGCAAAATATGAGGATGGGAATTATATTGAAAATTTTCAAGGAAATAAAAGATCTGTAACAGTGAAAACTGTTGGATATACAGGATGGAAAATAATAGCCATATCTCCAATGGCCAATATAACAGAAGATTATTACCAAATTAGGATATTTGCTATATTCATAATGTTTTTTGGGATATTCATATTAATATCACTTAATATGTTTGTATCATCACGTATAGCAAATCCAATAAAAGAGTTAGAGAAATCAGTTAATGAATTTGAAAATGGAGTAGTTAGTTTAAATATATCAGAAAAAGGCTCTTATGAAATACAGCATCTTGGAAAAGCAATAAAAGCTATGGTAAAACAAATGAATATACTTATGAAAAATGTAATGAATGAGCAGGAAGAAAAAAGAAAAAGTGAATTAAATGCATTACAAGCACAAATAAATCCTCATTTTTTGTATAACACCTTAGACTCTATTATTTGGATGATAGAAAATGAAAATTATGATGGTGCTATAATAATGGTTACAGCATTAGCAAGATTTTTTAGAATAAGTTTAAGCAAAGGAAAAAATGTTATAACAGTTAGAGATGAATTAGAACATGCAAAGAACTATTTAACAATACAAAATATAAGGTATAAAAATAAATTTACTTATGATATTAAAGCAGAAGAAAATACCTTGGACCTTACTAGTATTAAGCTTATAATTCAGCCATTAATTGAAAATGCAATATATCACGGCATGGAATATATGAGTGGAGATGGAGATATACTTGTACAAGCTTATATAAAGAATAATGATTTATATATAGATATAATTGATAATGGGCTTGGAATGCCCCAAGAGGTAGCAGATAAATTATTAATAAGTGAAAATAATATCCAAAAGAAAGGTTCAGGAATAGGATTAAGAAATGTTCATGAGAGAATAAAATTATATTTTGGAGAAAATTATGGATTAGAGGTATATAGTGAACCCGATGAAGGAACTACGATAAGAGTTCATATGCCATGTATTGATTACTATAGTATTAAGGAGGAAAAATAATGAGAATAAAGAAAAAACTTATTTTTATAGTTTTACTTATTATGCTTATAGCCTCATTTTTAATACTTTTAGAAGAAGGAAGAAAAAAAGAAGTCAGGGTATATGATATTTCAGTAATAGTAAGAGGGAGAAACAGTGAAGGGTGGAGAATAATAAAAGAGGGAATGGAACAAGCCGCTTCTGAAATGAATGTAAATATAAGATTTCTTACACTCCTAGAAGAAAATAGTATAAAAGAACAAAAGGAATTAATGGAAAGAGAGATTAACTCAGGAACAGATGCAATAATAATAGCTCCAGCAGATTATCAAGAAATGGTAAGTATAATAGAAGGCTCAAGAAAAAAAGTCCCCATAATTCTATTTGACTCAAAAATAGAAACAAATCAAGATATACCATATATATCTTGTGACAATTATAAATTAGGGCAAAGTCTTGCAGAAGAAGTTGTGAAAAATGGGAATACTGATAAGAAGATTTCTATAATTAAAAGTGATTTGAGCTGTAGCAGTATTAATGAAAGATACTTAGGATTCATAGATGAAATAAGTAATAGTAAAAATAACTATGAATTTTTAGAACTTCCAAGTGATGAAGTTCAGCTATACAATAAGATGAGAGATATTATGGAAAAAAGAGAAACTGATGTAATAGTTACATTTGATCCCAATATTTTAGAAAGCATAGGAAGAGTTAAAAAATATGTTATGAATGATATTAAAAATAAATCTAATATTGAGCTATATGGTACAGGCAGTACGAGTTTGATTATATCCTTAATTGAAGAAAAAGTAATAAATTCAATCGCTATACAAAATGATTTCAATGTAGGGTATTTAAGTGTAAAAGCTTCTGTATCAGAAATAGAGGGAAGTACATTAGATAGAAGTATAATAACATCAACAATAATAAATAGTAGAAATATGTATTCTAAAGAAAATCAAAGGATGTTATTTCCGTTTGTTAGATAAACAATTCAATGCTTATAGGAGGTCAAGGTGAAGAAGGGTAAAAATTTAATTAATATGTTTAGTTTAATTCTAATATCTACTCTTATTATAGGCTGCAATGAAGATAGTAATATTAAATCTAAGAAAGAGATAAAGATAGGGGTAACACTATACAGGCAAGATGATACTTTTATATCAACGATTACTAAAAGTTTAGAGGAAATAGCAAAAGAAAATGAAAATAATGATAGAACTAAAGTTATACTTGATTTTGTTGATGCTAAGGGGAGTACAATAAATCAAGGAAATCAAGTAGATAGATTTATAAATCAAGATTATGATATTATATGTGTTAATTTAGTTGATAGAACAGCAGCATCAACAATAATAGATAAATCAAAATCAGCTGATATACCTATAATATTCTTTAATAGAGAACCGGTAGAAGAAGATATGAGCAGATGGGATAAGTTATATTATGTAGGTGCTCAAGCAGAACAATCAGCACGATTACAAGCTGACATAATTGTAGATGAATGGTTGTCTAAAAAGGATTTAATAGATAAAAATAAAGACAATAAGATTCAATATGTTATGCTTGAAGGTGAACCAGGGCATCAGGATTCTCTAATAAGAACAGAATACTGTATAAAATCAATTACCGAAAGAGGAATAGAATTAGAAAAGTTGGCAGATGATAGTGCAAATTGGCAAAGTGATCAAGGAATCACTAAGATGAATCAATGGATCAAAGAGTTTGGGGATAATATTGAAGTTGTATTTAGTAATAATGATGAAATGGCTCTAGGAGCAATACATGCAATTAATGCTAATAATGTATTTACTCAAAAACCATTGGTTGTTGGAATAGATGGAATAAAAGAAGCTATGGACTCTGTAAAAAAGGGAGAGATGGCTGGAACTGTAATAAGTGATGCTAAGGCACAGGCTAAAGCTATTTTTGACATTGCAATGGCTGTATCTACAGGAACTAATATAGATGAAGTGGAAGGTATTCAAGATAATAAGTATATAAAGGTAGGGCATACAAAAATAACACCTAAAAATGTGGATTTATATATAGAAAATTAATATAAGATTTAAAAGAGTAGGATTAATTCTTACTCTTTTCTATTAAATGTTCCTGAAGTTTAATTATATAGTAGTTAATATTAACTTAATATTATGGATAAAATTGTAATAAAAATAAGATATATTTTATATTGACAATAAGAGAAATAATGATATAATTTAATCATAGTAATCCGATATGATTAAAGACAGTGAAGAGGAAAAGTAATTAATATAAATTTTTACAGAGAAGGCTAATTTGCTGAGATAGTCTACTATTTTATTAATGAAGTGCACCTTAGAGTTTAAAATCCGAAATTTTTAGTAGGGTTTTATGGGTTCTCCCATTATAGAGACAAGGTATTATTGTACCTGAAAGAGATGGATATATTATATATCTAATCAGAGTGGGACCGTGGAAGTTTGCCTTCTGCCTCTGTATTTACAGTGGTGGTAGGTTTTTTTATTTGTATTATCTCTAAAATGTTTAACAAAAGGATATAATATGAGATGTATAA
Source organism: Clostridiaceae bacterium AF10-41 (assembly GCA_027686065.1). Classification (GTDB taxonomy): domain Bacteria; phylum Bacillota; class Clostridia; order Clostridiales; family Clostridiaceae; genus Clostridium. The sequence continues at coordinate 36,118 of JAQCTH010000022.1, read as the reverse complement.
ATATATCAAAGATTAATTTTAATAAAGTTAATCTTAAAAAATAGTTAGATAAAATCTAAGAATACAATATTTAAGAAATTATCTTAAAAAAGTTTGCAGGCCAGCAAATAAAATTTATTAATCTAATAATTTAAATACTAGGAGGAATTAAAATGAATATTAATTTAATATTAGCTATCATATTATCAATAGTAGCACTATATGTAATTTATTTAGTAAAATCAAAAACAGGAAAGTTTTCTTATTCAACATTAACAGCTTTAACATTGGGTTTAATACTTGGAGCAATATTCAAGTCAGATATAAAGTTTCTTGAAGTTATAGGGAAGGGATATATATCATTAATTAGAATGATAGTAGTTCCACTAGTTATGGTATCAATAATAACTAGTATAATTAGACTTAAAAATTTAGATACTTTAAAAACAATAGGGATCAAAACTTTAGTAATATTACTTGGTACAACTGGTGTTGCATCAATAATAGGTATAGTTATGGCAAAAGTGTTTAATCTAGGACAAGGAATAAGCTTTACTGCTGTAGAAGGCTTTAAGGCAAAAGAAATACCAGCTTTTACAAAAGTAATATTAGACTTTTTACCATCTAATCCAGTAGCATCAATAGTAAACAATCAGGTTATTCCAATAGTTATATTTTCACTTTTCATAGCTATAGCTTTAGTAATTGAAGATAATAAAAATCCTGATAAGGTTAAACCATTTAAAGATTTTATATTATCAACTTATGAATTAGTTTTAAGTATAACAAGAATGGTATTACAATTTATACCATTTGGGGTTTTTGGATTAATAGCAGTAACAGCAGCATCAAATGGAATGGATACAATAAAATCATTAATTAATGTTATTTTAGCAGTATATATAGCTTGTATCTTACAAATAGTATTAGTTCATACTCCTTTAATATCATTTATTGCAAGAAAGAATCCATTAAAGTTCTTTAAGGATATTTTCCCAGCTCAGGTTGTAGCTTTCACAAGTCAAAGTAGTTATGGAACTTTACCTGTAACAATAAAGAGCTTAGTAGAAAATGCAAAAGTTTCTGAAAATATAGCAAGCTTTGTTGCTCCACTTGGATCAACAATAGGAATGAATGCTTGTGGAGGAATATATCCAGCAATAGTTGCAATATTTGTAGCAAATGTATTTAATGTTGATATGACAATGTATCACTATTTCTTAATAGTATTAACAACAATTATATCATCAATAGGTATAGCAGGGGTTCCTGGAGCGGCAACTATGTCAACAACAGTTGTTCTATCAACTTTAGGACTACCTATAGAAGGAATGGCTATGGTAATGGCTGTAGATGCTATAATTGACATGATGAGAACAGCAACTAATGTTACAGGGTCTGCAGTTGCAGCCTTAGTAGTTGATGAAACTGAAAAAAGAAAATAAAGCTTTAAAAGCTTAATTGATACAATTATTTTAAATTTTAATTTAAGATAGTATATAAATAGCTTTTATAGTAGAAGCATAAAAAAGATGGAATTCAAATTTGAATTCCATCTTTTAATAATTTTATTTAAGTAATTGAACTATATCTTCAAGTTTTTTACCACCAAAATATACTTTAGAATCATTTATGATTAGTGCAGGAACACTCATGATTTTATGTTTATCTTTAATATCTTTAAAGTTTGATAAATCTAACATTTCTGTTTCGATATTAGGATTTTCTATAGCTATTCTTTGAGCAGCAGTTACAACTTCAGGACAAACATGGCAAGAAAGTGATACTGCAACCTTAATATTTATTTGTTTATCTATAGATTTGATTTTATTTAATATATCTTCATTTAATGCTTGACCTGGACCAGCTAGGTTATAAATAGCTAGGATAAATGAATTCAATTCATGACCTCCAGGTACTCCGTGGAACTTAACACCACTATAATTACCGTTTTTATCTAGTAGAGCAACTATAGGATATTTATTTGCATGAACTTTATCTTCCATTTCAGGATTTTCACCTTTTCTATAGATTATTGAAGATACTTTATTACTTAAATCACATATGTCTAAAACTAAATCTCTTAACTCTAGTGATTTAGAGTTACTTTCATCAACTATTGAAACTAATGAAATATTATTTTCTATCTTAGCTAATATACCTTTTAATTGATTTCTTAAAGTATCATTTAATAATTTGCTTCTTCCATATAAAGCTTTACTACTAGTAGACTCTTCTTTTTTAACTTCTACTTTTTCTTCAATAACTTCTTCTTCAACTATTCCAAGTCTTTCTTTTTCAGAAGCAACATATCTTTCAGCATCTGTTGCAGCAATAGCACCATCTGCGACAGCTGTTACAACTTGTCTTAATAGTTTAGGCCTTAAATCACCTGCAGCATATACACCTTTAATACTAGTTTCCATATTTTCGTTTGTTAGTATATATCCGTATCTATCCATTTCAATCTTATTTTTGAAGATCTTAGTTTGTGGCTCATATCCAACAAATACAAAGATACCAAATGTCCCATCTTCTTTAGGAGGGAAGTACTCAGACTTTTCATTAGTAACATTATTGATAAGTTTTACAGATCTTAAAACATCATCACCAACTGCTTCTAAAACCTCTGTGTTAAATCTTATTTCAATCTTTGAGTTAGCTTTTACTTTATCTCCTATAGATTTAGCACAAGTAAATTCAGGCTCTCTAGCTATTATAATTACTTTTTTAGCAAATCTAGTTAAATAAATAGCTTCTTCAGCAGCAGCATAACCTGCACCAATGACAATAACTTCTAAACCTTTAAAGAATTCTCCATCACAAGTAGCACAATAGGCAACGCCTCTACCACCATATTCTATTTCACCTGGGAAACCTAGTTTTCTTGGAGAAGCTCCTGTAGCTATAATTACAGCTCTGCTTTTAAGTTCTCCATTATTTGTTTTAATAGTTTTAATATCTTCATCAAAATTGATATCAAGTACGTCAGCAGTTTGAAATTGAACTCCAAAATTTTCAGCTTGTGTTCTCATATCCGATGTTAGATTAGGTCCAGTTGTTTTTACAACACCAGGATAGTTTACAATTTCAGATGTACTATTTATTTGACCACCAGTAGATTCTTTTTCTACTATTAAAGTATTAAGTCTAGCTCTACCAGCGTATAAGCCTGCAGATAAGCCGGCAGGGCCTCCACCAATTATAATTAAATCATATATTTTATTCATAAATTCCTCCTCAATATTCCAACAATGTTATTAAATAATAATTATTATTAATTAGTTTATTAAAAAAATAGCGAGTTTCCTCGCTAATTTTTAATGTATGATTCATATATAATGAGGAGAGATTAACTCCTCGTATGTTTTATATTAAAGTTTACCAACTAAGTCTAGGCTTGGTACTAAAGTTTCTTCACCTGGAGTCCAATTTGCAGGGCAAACTTGATCACCATGTTCTCTTACGAATTGAGCAGCTTGAACTTTTCTTAATAATTCTTCAGCATTTCTTCCAATTCCATTTTGATGAACTTCGTAGGCTTGAATTATACCATCAGGATCAACTATAAATGTTCCTCTTAATGCAAGACCTTCTTCTTCAATAAGAACTTCGAACATTCTTGCTAATTTTCCAGTAGGGTCAGCTAACATTGGATATTTAACCTTTCCAATTGTTTCTGTTGTATCAGCCCAAGCCTTATGAACAAAGTGTGTATCTTCAGATACTGAATAAATTTCAGCTCCTATTTCCTTAAAGCTATCATAATGATCTGCTAAATCTCCTAGTTCAGTTGGGCAAACAAATGTGAAATCTGCTGGATAGAAGAAGAATATTCCCCATTTTCCTAAAACATCTTCCTTTGATACTTCCTTGAAATTACCATTGTGGTAAGCTTGAACTTTAAAGTCTTCTAAATTTTTTCCTATTAATGACATAAATTTTTCCTCCTAACATTTTGAAAATTACTATGTATTAATAATAATTATTATTTAATAAAAAGTCAAGGGTCTTTAGGAAAATAATTGATAAATTTTCTCAACTATCTTAAATACTATATACATAACGTATATTTATATATATAAAATTTTATAATATGAATAATATATACACTTAATTAATTAAATAAAAATTAATAATTTTAATACATATTGTATATAGGATATTTTTAGTATAAAATATATTTTAAAAGTAGATTTTTTATCATACACATATCATAAAAGTAGATTTTAGGGAGGATAATATTCTTGAATAAGGGTGGAATTAGATTATATTATAAAAATCAAGAGGAACTTAGTTATGCTTTAAGAGATTACATAGATGATTATTTTGAAGGCAACATAGAAGATGAAGCTTTAGAAGAAAAAATATTTAAGGTTGTAGAGTGTAATAAGGTTAAATTTTATAAAGATAATGAGATAGCTAAAAAACCAAAACAAATTTTAGGAAAAACTAGACTGAATGTACTAGAACAAATACTAATGAAAAAAAGAGAAGAATAATCTAATAATTATATTATCATGCAATAATCTATATTTTAAACTTTAAATGGTTCCACTAAAAATTTATATTATTTTATTAATGAATGTAACAAGGAGGAAAAGTACTAATACTTATCCTCCTTTTAACATTTTAAATTAGATTCTTTAAATCATCTAATTTAAAGCCAAACATTTCTGGAATTATATCATTCATATTTATATAATCTAGTCTAAAACAGTAAGGAGGCCCCTTAGAATATAAGCTTAAGTAAGTTTTTAAATAGTTCTTTGACTTATCTAAATCATCTATTTTTTCATAGCATATACTTAAAAGTAAATAGATTTCCCGAAAAGCATTATATTTAATTGATAAGCTTTCTCCAATAAAAATTGCTTCTTTAAAATTATTCATTTTATAGTATGTTTTTATAATTAGAAAACATATATAGCTTTCTATAAAATAATTACTACTTAAATCAATAGCTTTAATATAGTTATCAATAGCTTTAGTATAATTCTTTAAAAGAAAGTATTCATTAGCAATATTATAGTAATATAAATAATCCTTTTTGTAATTATCAAAAGAAAGATAGAGAGAAAGATTTCTGTTACAACGATCCATTAAAGATTTTTTATTATAATCATATCCAAAATTATATAAAAGAAACTCTGAATTCAAAACTTTATTAATATAAGAATCTTTATATATAGAATTTTTAAGACTTTCATTAATTTTTCCAGAAAAATAAAAGCCGGAGTTATTTTTTATAATCCTAAGTAAATAGTCACCTTTATAGGGTTTATTATCAATTATGTTTATAAGTTGTAGTCTAAAGCCAAGATGAGAAGAATCATTTAATATATTTTTCAAATTAATGACTTGAGTACTATCTAATGCCTCATCGCAATCAATACATAAGATCCAATCCTTAGAGGCAACTTCTAAGGCTTTATTTCTTGCAGCACTAAAGTCATTGTTCCATAAAAAATTTATTACTTTAGCATTAAATTTATTTGATATATTAATTGTATTATCAATAGATCCAGTATCAATTAAAATTATCTCATCAGCAATGCTTTGTACACTTTTAAGACATCTAACTAGATTTTCTTCTTCATTTTTGGCTATAATACAAACGCTTAAAGTATCCAAAGAAAATTTACCTCCAATAAAAGTTGTTTCAATATACAATATGATAATAACTGAAATCTGCTATTAATAGAAAAATAGATAATATTGGCTATTTCTACTTAAAGTTACTTATTAGAGGTTATTTTATTAAAAATAAGCATAATATGATAAGTGTAAATATTTTATTTAGATTAAGAAATTGGAGGAAACTTATGATCAAAGTTTTGATTGGAAGCCCAATTCATCAAAAGCCAAATATATTAAGGGAGTTTTTAATTTCATTGAAAGAGCTAAAAAAGGATGAATTAGATATTCAATATTGTTTTATAGATGATAATAGTATAAAAGAATCCTCTTTAATATTAGTGAATTTCAAAGAACAAGAGAGAAAAGTTACTATATTAAAGGATAATGATACATCAGTATATATTTGTGATGACTATACTCATATATGGTCTAATGAATTAATACAAAAAGTATCTAAATTTAAAAATCTTATAATACAAAGAGCTATAAAGGAAAACTTTGACTATCTTTTTCTTATAGATTCAGATTTAATATTGCATCCTAATACTTTGAAAAGATTAGTGTCATTAAATAAAGAGATAATTTCTAATATATTTTGGACAAAGTGGCAACCAGATTCATATGAGCAACCTCAAGTATGGTTAAAAGACACATATACTTTATATGATAGTGAAGGTGGTGTAGGGATTACTGAAGCAGAAGCTTTAAAAAAATCATCAGATTTTTTGGAAATGTTAAAGAAACCGGGGACTTATAAGGTTGGAGGTCTAGGAGCATGTACATTAATATCTAAATCAGCCTTAAGTAAAGGTGTGAATTTCGATAAGATCTATAATATTTCTTTTTGGGGAGAAGATAGGCATTTTTGTGTGAGAGCAGCAGTTTTAGGGATTCAACTATATGTTGATACCTATTATCCAGCTCACCATATATATAGAAGTGAGGATTTATTAAAAGTAGATTCATATAAATTAGAGAATAAAAATAAGGATTTTCAAATTAATAGTTATAAAGCACGAGAAGTTATTAAGGTAGCACTTCAAGGTATTGGCAATTACAGTTATAAAAAAGAGATGCCAATAAAATATCTAAAGTATTTTAAAGATGATGAAAATCAAAGAGTAAAAGATAAATTGGAGAATATGAGAAAAATAATATTAGAAGAGAAGATAACTAATAAATTAAATATAGTTAGTTATCAAGTACCATTTACTAATGATTTTGATGAAATTATAGTTAAAGTTCTATATAACGAAGAAGGATATAGGAATGGATACAGCTATCACAAAGAGAAACAAGGGGAGTGTATATTGCAAAAGGATGATGAGGACAACTATAAAATTTCTAAATGGGTAGTTGAAAAGGAAATTCAACCATTAGTAAAACCTCTTAAAAGAAAAGTAAAAGAAGAAAATAACAAGCTAACTTTATCAATGATAGTAAAAAATGAAGAAAAAAGATTTTTAAGAAGAGTATTAGAAGAAGCAATACAGTATATAGATAATGCAGTTATTATAGATGATGGTAGTACAGATAAGACTATTGAAATAATAAAGGAGGTACTAAAAAATACCCCCTATATTTTAATAGAAAATAAAACTTCAAAGTTTAGTAATGAAGTTGTCTTAAGGAAACAACAATGGATTGAAACAATAAAAACTAATCCAGATTGGATAATATTTTTAGACGCAGATGAGATGTTTGAAAATAGATTTAAATATAAAGTAAAATATCTTATGGAAAATATTGAAGTTGATGGATATATGTTTAGATTATATGATTTTTGGAATGAAGATTATTACAGAGAAGACAACCTGTGGAATGCTCATAATACCTATAGATTATTTATGATAAGATATCAAGAAAATTATAATTATCTATTTAGAGAAACCCCTCAACATTGTGGAAGAATGCCATATAATTGCAATAACTTATCATATAGTCTTAGCGATTTAAGGTTAAAACATTATGGCTGGTCTAGATTAGAAGATAGGATAGAAAAATATAATAGGTATATGAAATTAGATCCAAAGGGAGTATATGGAATATTAGCTCAATATAAATCAATACTAGATCATAATCCTAACTTGAAAAAGTGGGAAGAACAGTGAATAATTAAAGATTTAAAATGAAGAATGTATAATTAAGATGAAAAATACTTAATTTATGTTTGAAGTAATATAAACTTAAGCATAATTCACTATTATTTAGAATTATACATTCTACATTTTTAAATAAAGAGCTATAAAACATAATATAATTAATAGCTTTAAATTAATACTTTAACTAATATATCATAAGTAGGATATTCTCTAGTGAAAATCTCTGTGGAATATTGCAGTTTTAGAATCATCTTCAAAATCCTTTAATGAATGAATGCTAAGCTTTTCTAATACTGTATCCATAGTATCACTATGAGTAGCTATTTTTATTGGAGAATTATATGCAAAGGTATCTACAGCAATTTTACCTTGCTCTTTAGGTATAAGGGCTTTAGGACCTCCAACGCATCCTCCAACACAACCCATTCCTTCTATGAAATTCGCTTCTATTTCACCGCTTAAAGCCTTATTTAAAACCTCTTTACATTCTCTAACACCTTCAGCTTTAACAGATTTAAATAGCTGTGACTTTTTAGGATAGAGCTCAGCAACTGCCTCACCAACGGCTATAGAAACCCCACCTGTACGTGCATATAATCTGCCACCTCTTGAGGCATAATCTTTTGATGGGATACCTTGAAGTTTATCAGGTTCGATTTCAAGAGATTTAAATATATTATCTAATTCTTGAAAAGTTAAAACAAAGTCAATATCCTTAGATAAATCAGGTTCTTTAGCTTCAGCCTTTTTTGCTATACAAGGGCCGATAAACACAACTTTAGCATGTGGATTTAATTTCTTTATTACTCTTCCAGCACCAATCATAGGAGAAACAGATGGAGATAAGTCTGGAACTAGCTCCTTATACACTTTTTTCAACATACCAACCCACATAGGACAACAACAGGAAGTTATCATTAAATCATTAGGGCCATTAACATGATTATTAAATTCAACAGCTTCTTTAATTGTTATCATATCAGCAGCAAAAGCCACTTCAATCATATCACTAAAGCCTATTTTTATAAAAGCAGCACGCAATTGATCCATAGTGACATTTTCTCCAAATTGTCCAATAATAGCAGGAGCAACAGCTGCAATGACAGTTTTATTATTTTTTAATAAATCTAGTATTGGTAAAAAGTCAATCTTATCTAAGAATTTACCATCTTTACAAGAATCAATACATAATCCACAACCAACGCATAAATCATAATTTATATATGTAGATTTATTAAAATTATCATATGATATTGCATCAAATGGACAACTAGATTGACATTTGAATTTATTATTTTCATCTTGTTTACAATCAACACTACAACTATCAAGCTTTTCAATAAATCTTTTATTTACACTATAGCTTGTGATGGCCTTTTTTAAGTTATAAAGGTAATTATTATCAAATTCTAAAGATACTCCACAAAGTGATGTAATAATTTTGAAGGTTTCTTGAGGAGAAACTTCATGACATACCATAATTTTAGAAAGAGTTTCATCAAAATTTCCTTCATAATAAGATCGTACTAGATTATCAAAAAGATCATTATATTTATTATGCATCTTATACCTCCCAATAATAATTTTTCTATAGTTTAGTATATATAATTTACTAATTATTAATACTTAAAATTTATAAACTGCTTCGCAAAATATTACATCTTGGTATTAAAATAATGCATCTTAGGATAATATTATTGATATATTTATTAAAAGTAGTAGTATGAGATTATAAAAGTCTAAGGAGAGTTATTATGAAAGTAATAATTAATGAAGATGAAAATAATAATGAAATCGAAGTAATTATAAATTGTAAAAGTATAAACGAGGATGTAATTAATATACTTTCTAAATTAAAAGAAGAGGAAAATGTTATTACAGGACTTAAAGATAATAAGGTTTATATTATAAAACCAGATAGTATATTGTATTTTGAATCTGTAGATAAGAAAACATTTATGTACACTAAAAAAGATATTTATGAAAGCAATTTAAGGCTTTATGAAATTGAAGAAAAGTTTTCTACATATCATTTTTTTAGAGCGTCTAAATCAACAATAATAAATATCTCTAAAATTTCAGTAATAAATCCTATAATGGGGGGACGTATTGAAGTTCTACTTGAAAATAAAGAAAAATTAATAGTTTCAAGACAATATGTTCCTATACTTAAAGCAAAATTAGATTATTAAAAGGAGACAAAATAATGAAGGATTTTTATAATATGGGATATGAATTAAAATCATTAACTGGATTATTTTTTATGATGATAATATTGACCTATGGGGTAGTGAGTCTTTTTATTGGAAATAAAATAATGCCTTTAGGATTACTATGGGAATTTATTTTATTAGCATTAATAATTAGTATAATTCAATTTATTTTATATAGTGAAAAATTTTTATCTAAGGTATCAATAAAAATTAAAGTAGTAGCACACTATTTAATACTTTTAGGTATTTTAAATATTTTTATTAATTACTTTAATTGGACAGAGTTATGGGAAATATCTAATAGCATATTCTTTATGATATATACAGGTTATTTTATGCTAGTAACAATAAACTTTTATGCTTATAAAAAATTAACAGGGGAAAGGTTTAATGATAAATTAATAAAATATAAAGAAAATTTATAGTGGGGTGGTAAATATGGAAGCTATTAAAATAAACAATTTGACTAAAAGTTACGGAAAAAACAGGGGAATAAAAAATGTGAACTTAGAAATTAGAGAAGGAGAGATATATGGATTTATAGGTCCAAATGGAGCAGGTAAATCTACAACTATAAAGACATTGCTTAATTTTATTTTTCCTACATTAGGAAGTGCTAAGATATTAGGAAAAGATATTGTTAGTGAAAGTAAACTTATTAAGGAATTTACAAGTTATGTGCCAAGTGAAGTAAAATATTACTCAGAAGTTAAAGTAAAAGATATATTGAATTATGCAATTTCATTTTTTGATTATTGTGATAAAAGGTATTTAAATGAACTTTGTAATGAATTAGAAGTTGAACTAGATAAAAAAATTGAAGAGCTTAGCCTTGGAAATAAAAAGAAGGTAGCTATAGTTCAAGCGCTTTTAAGTAATCCTAAAATAGTAATTTTAGATGAGCCAACAAATGGCTTAGATCCATTAATTCAACAAAAACTATTTAATATATTATTAAAGGAAAAAGCAAAAGGTAAAACCATATTTTTATCATCACATAATCTATCTGAAATAGAAAAGTTTTGTGATAGAGTTGCAGTTATAAAAGAAGGGGAAATAATAGATATACTAGATTTAAATAATATGGATAGAGATTTAGGCAAAAGAATAACTCTAAAATCTACCAATATAGATATGAAAGAAATTGAAGGTATAAGTGAAAGCTTTAAATATGTTAATGAAGAAATTGAGTTTATTTATAAAGGCAATATAAATGAGCTAATAAATTTATTAGCTAAATATAATTTTGATAAGTTGCTAATTGAAGAAGTTAAATTAGAAGAAGCCTTTTTAAATTATTATGAAGGAGAGAATAAATAATGAATATATTTAAATTTGAATTTAAAAGAAATATAAAATCATTAATATATTGGAGTATAGGAACTTCTGCAATTATAATTTTATTTATGGCATTATTTCCAAGCATGAAGGATATGGGAATGAAGGAGTTAGTAGGTGCCAAATTAGATTCACTTCCACCAGCTATTCTAGAAGCCTTTAATTTTTCAAGTACCACTGATTTTAGTAACATAAATGATTTTCTTGCATATTGTCTTCAATATGTTGCAATGGCTTTTGGTATTTATGGTGCAATGCTAGGGGTCAACTCTATAATTGAAGAAGAAAGCGAAGGGACAATAGAATTTTTGTATTCTAAGCCAGTATCAAGAAATAAAATTCTTTGGAGTAAGATATTATCAAGAGTTGTATATCTTCTTGTATTTTTAGTTATTGTTGTAGCTGTTACGGTAGGTATATCTATTACAGTTAAGCCAACTGAAGTAAATATGATAGATCTTTCAATAAATATAAAAAGTATGTTTATTGGAATGGCATTTTTAGGATATATATTTATGGCAATTGGAGTAGCTATATCAACAATTCTAAAAAGGGGGAAAGCTGCAACTAGTATAGGAGTAAGTTTGTTTTTTATGACATATATACTAGGTATTTTATCTAAACTAAAAGAAGAATTTTCATTTGTAAAATACTTCTCTCCATATGAATGGGTAATTCCATCAAATATAATAAAGAATGGATTTGAAGCAAAGTTTATAATATTAGGCTTTTTGCTTATAGCAATATCATTACTTATTTCTAGTGTCATTTATAAAAAGAAGGATATGAATATAAATTAAAACAGAAGCTTTGCTACAATATAAAATTAATAATGAAAAGTGTAAAACTTAAAAATAAATATATTTTTAAATTAGGAGCTGTTATTACAGCTCCTAATTTCGTTACAATAAACTTAATTAAATAAGGTCTATATATTTATAGACAAAAACAATAAAGTGTTGTAGAATTTAATAAAAGAAATATTACGGAGGTATAATCGTGGATAATGAGTTTTTTTGGAGAGCTTCTATAGATGAAATAGAAAAGGGATTTGTAGAGACTGAAGAATATATAAAATGTATAGTGTGTGAACAAGTATTTATTAAAGGCAGAATATACGACATAGGTGATAATTTATACGATGCTAAAAAGGCTGCACAGCTTCATGTTAAAGAAAAACACAATTCTATGTTAAGTTATTTACTAAGCATGAACTCCCTTTATACAGGAATATCATCATCTCAAAAAGCAATAATTGAACTAATAGCTTTAGGACTTAGCGATAAAGAAATAGCATCAAAATTAGGTATTGCAAATTCTACTATTAGAAATCATAGATATAAATTAAGAGAAAAAGAAAAGCAAGCTAAGTTATTTTTAGCCACTATGAATTTACTTGCTAAAAATACAAATAAAGATATAAACATGCTGGAAGAAGATGTTATTTGTGATGCACACAAAGGGGCAACAACCTTAGATGATAGATTTAATATAACTAAAGAAGAAAAAATTAAAGTAATAGAAACTTATGTAGATGAAAATGGTGCATTAAAGAGTTATCCAGCTAGAGAAAAGAAAAAAATAATAATATTAGAAGAAATAACTAAAAACTTTAATGTAGGAAAGAAATATTCTGAAAAAGAAATAAATAGGGTCTTAAAAAGAATATATGAAGACCATGCAACAATAAGAAGAGCTTTAATTCAATATGGATTTTTGGATAGATCTAAAGATTGTAGTGAATATTGGGTGAAGGAATAATGATAAAGAATATTTTAGAATTAAATAGTAATGAAAGAATTTCAGCATTAGAGTATATAAAAAATAATGAGAATACTGATTTATCACTATCCGAAATTGAAAAAGAGCTTAAGGGTAAGATTTGTAATTATGGGGAAGGTGTATTATTTTATTTTCATAAAGATAAAATAGTAGGTAAGTTATCAGTAATATTAGAAGTTGTAGATAAATTAAAAACTATTTATATTAATAAAGTAATTTGTCCAAAGGATAATAAAGAAATATTAAATAAACTAATCCACAGTTCATTAGAATTAGCTAATAAATACAAAGCAAATAAAGTTCTACTTGGAATAAGAGATAAGGATTTACTTAACCTAGCACAAGAAATTGGATTAGAAAGAAGTTATTCATCCTTTAATATGATTTTAAATAATAGAGAAAAAGAAAATGATGTATTAGATAAAATTAAATTATCAAAGAAAAATATTAAGGAATATGTTGATTTATATAATAAATCTTTTATGGATATGCCTCATGGAACCTATATAGAAATTGAAGAAGCAGAAGGGTATTTATCAAATAAAAATGACAATGAAGATTATTTTATTGTATTGGATAAAGGTGAAAGTATAGGTTTTTTAAATACCAGTATTGAAGGAAATAAAGGCTTTTTCGATATAGGATTAATAAAAGAGTATAGGGGAAAAGGCTATGGTAAAAAATTATTAGAAACAGCAATACAGTACTTAAATGAAAAGGAAGTAGAAGAAATTTGCTTAACAGTAATAGAAAAGAATAACATTGCTTATGAAATGTATAAAAAGAGAGGATTTAAGGTTTATAATAAATTAAGTGATTGGATAGAAATTAAATAAGTGAAACATATTTATTTAATATTTCATTGACTATATTAGGAGGGTTACCATGAATTCTATAGATATTAAAGATTTAACTAATACAATTAAAAATACTTTAAAGTTTCAGTTTGATATATCATGGCAATTGTTAGAGTTCCATCTTACGAATATTGAAGATGAAGAATGTCTTTGGAGACCTGCTTCAAATGGACTTCATGTTTATAAGAATTCAGGAGTATGGTGTGCAGATTGGCCAGAAACAGAAGAGTATATTATTGGACCAGCAAGTATTGCTTGGGTTACTTGGCATATAATTTATTGGTGGTCAATGGTCTTAGATCATTCTTTTGGAGAAGGAAATTTAACTAGGAATTATATAAATTGGCCTGGTAATATTATAGATGTTAAGAAAAAAGTATATGAACTCCGTGAAGAGTGGATGAGAATATTGACTTCTTTATCTGATGAAGATTTTATTTCTACTGAAAGAACTAAATGGCCATTTACAGATAGGCCTTTTTATGAACTTGCAGCATGGTTAAATGTTGAACTTATGAAGAATGCCGCTGAAATTGGCTACTGTAGATTCCTATACGCTTCTCAAAAATAAAAAAGGTATATCTACGGTTGCTACGATTAAGAATTATGAACCGAACCATAAATAAATTATATTTTAAAAAATTAAAATAGACAGCTGATTGTAATTTAACTTATTATAGTCAACTGTCTATACCTTTCTTAAAGTTATTTGATAGAAAATAAAGATATCCTTATTTCAATTGCCTCCATTTATTTTCCATTAAAGGAGGAGTATAGTTCTCCATTAGTTTTATTAGTTCTGAAGGAGAATCTGAGATTGATATAAGTTTAAGGTTTGATTCTCTCATGAAACCTTCATCACAAGAATTTTTAATCATATGTATAAGAGGATCAAAGAAACTTGATATATTTAATACTCCAATAGGTTTTTTGTGAATACCAAGCTGAGACCAACTAAGTACTTCAAAGAGTTCTTCAAAAGTTCCTAATCCACCAGGAAGAGCTATAAATCCATCTGAAAGATCAGCCATAATTTGTTTTCTTTCATGCATGTTTTTAACTTCAATAAGTTTAGTTAAGTTATTATGAACCATTTCGCCTGAAAAAAGTCCTTTGGGCATAACCCCAATAACTTTTCCCTTATTATTTAAAACTTCATTTGCGATTTCCCCCATAAGGCCAATTCTTGAGCCTCCATATACCAATTCAATATTGTTTTCAGCTAGTATTTTTCCAAGTAGTTTAGTATTTTCTTTGTATTCTGGTTTAGAACCAAGATTTGATCCAGAATAAATACAGATTCTTTTCATAATGTACCTCCTAAATATTTTTATAATGAGAGATGATAAAACCTCCAACTTTTTATTTATTGATTAACTTTTCTAAAGAAATTATAATTAGAAACAATGATATAAGTAAAATCGATTTTTAGTATAGGAGGTATATTAAAATTTTATATGGATATTAATTTTGAACTTTATAAAATTTTTTACATTACTGCGAAATTAGGTAGCATATCTAAGGCAGCTAAAGAACTTTTCACATCACAACCAGCAGTTAGTCAATCTATAAAGCTATTAGAAGGAAAGTTAGGGGGACAATTGTTTTATAGAACACCAAAAGGAGTTTGTCTTACAGTAGAAGGTGAAGTTCTTTTTAAATATATAGAGCAAGGATATGGGCTTATGCAGACGGCAGAAAGAAAGTTTTTAGAACTGAAGAATCTTAACATAGGACAAGTAAGAATTGCTGTATGTAGTGCATTATGCAAACATTATTTAATGAAGTATCTAGAAGAATATAATTTAAATTATCCAAATATAAAAATTTATATTAAAGATATGGCAAGTCATGAAATATTAAAATCCTTAAATTCTGGAGAAATAGATATAGGAATCTTTAATATGCATATAGAAACAAATAGTTCTATTAAGATTGTTAAAACATTTAAAATACAAGATTGTTTTGTTGTTGGAGATAAATATAAAGATATTACAAAGGAGCAAATAGACTTGAAGAAACTAATAGATAATTATCCTATTCTTCTTCTTGGCAAGGGTGGAAACACAAGAGAGTATTTAGATAATTATTTTACTTCAAATGGGGTAACAGTAGTACCACAAATGGAGTTAAGTAACATGGAATTATTGATTGAATCTGCTAAAAAAGGTTTTGGAGTTTCAAATGTTATAAAAGATTATGTTCAAAAGGAATTAGAAGAGAAAGAATTATATGAAGTTTCTATTAAAGAAAAAATTCCAGAAAGATATCTTGGAATAGCAATTAAAAAGGATATTCCTATGTCTACAGCAACGCATAAGTTCATTGAAGTTATTAAAAAGTAGATTAGTTAATTAACGATTCATAATGTTCAAAGATTGTCTATTATAATTTATAATAATTTCAATATAAAAAACTCACTTATAAGTGATACGGGGAACCGTATCATAAGTAAGAGTACTATGTTTAAAATCAAATGATGATTTATGGAATATATTATTAAGAGAATATAATAAAGTCAAGATACTGAGGGTGAAAAGAATCTTTATTCATAAGTAAGACTTTAAATGTAAGCTGTGTCAACAAAAGCAACCATGTCCTAAATAGAGCAAACCTATCAACTGCGGTGAATATGGAAACTATAGCTGGTGGTGAAGTAAGTACAATGAAATTTGAAGTTACTATAAACTATTAATTAACTTGTATTTCAATCTTAACGCAATATTCATCCTCATTGATGATAGAAAGTTCGTTTAATGGGTATTCCTCATAAGCATCACCACATACTTTAAGATTATTTTCATCTATAAAGGAAATTAATTTTTCATATAAATGGTCAGATTCACCGTAGGCACATTTGCCATAAATTATGGCATATTGACCTTCAGGTTTATAAAAGTTTCCATTATTTTCAACTTTAAAATAATAGCGTGAAACCTCTAGTGGATCTTTTGAAATTAGATTATCGAACTTAATTTCAGCACCAAGAGGATAACCTAAATCAAAGCCATTTTTAGCTGCAAATTCATAGAATGAAATAATAGATTCATCTGTAGTTTCTGATAAAATAAGGGGCCCTAATAGTAGGGGTTCCTTATTTTTATATTCAATAAACATTATGTTTTCTTCATAGGTTAAAGCATCTTCAGCCATGTTAGTATAAAGCTTCATAATTTCTAAAATACTTTGAAGCTTTTTTATTTCATTCAATATATGTACTTCCTGAGAGTTAAACAGAGAAAACATTTTATAGGGATTTCGACCTTCCATATAGTTTCTTATTTCTTTAATACTTATTCCAATTTCTCTTAAGGAAATGATTAAATATGCTGTGTTTAATTGGCTTCTAGTGTAATATCTATATCCATTTTCACCACGATAATCAGGTGAAAGTAGATTTATTTGATGATAATATCTAAGGTTTTCTGGTTTAATTCCAGTTACTTTAGAAAATTCACTAATTGACATATAAGATTTATCTTTCATAAGAACCTCCATATTCAAAAAATTCTATTGACCTTAAAGTTACTTTAAGGTTTATAATACACCTTATGAGGAAAATCTACAAATTAATTTTAAATATAGAATAAGATAAAAAACTAAATTTCATATTAAGATAAGTTTTTTATTTAAAGGAGGTAAATCATGAAGTATTTAGTGTACTTCCTAAAAGAAAGAAAAGGCAAGGTTGTATTAACATTAGCATTACTTTTAGGGCAAGCTGTAGGAACCTTATTAATTCCATTTCTAATTGCTAGTATTGTAGATAATGGTATTTTAAAAGGTGATATGAATAAAATTCTTGAAATTGGAGGAGTAATGCTATTAGTATTACTTATCACAACCATTATAGCAACTTTTGGAAGTTTTTATTCTGCTGATTTAGCAGCAGGACTTGGATATGAAATGAGGGATAAGCTATTTCGTAAAAGCCAACAATTGTCTGTACATGATTTTGATACCATAGGTGTTTCATCTATGATTACACGTTCAACTTCAGATATATCAATAATTCAACAAACCTTTGGCCTAATTCTTCAACTTATAGTCCCTGCACCATTCTTAATAGTGTCATCTATAATTATGACGTCAAAGGCAAGTTCAAAGTTATCTATAGTACTTATTATTTCAATAATAGTATTCATAATTTTTGCTGGTCTAATTATAAAAAAATCAGTTCTTATTTCTACTAGAGTTCAAAAAAAGCTGGATCAAATTAATAAGGTAATCAGAGAAAATATTACTGGTATTAGAGTTATCAGAGCTTTTGGGAATGAGAATTATGAGAAGGATAGAGCGAGTGATTCTTTTAGAGGCTATGCTACAGATATGATTACTTTAAATAAATTATTTTCAGTACTTAGCCCAATTATTTGGTTAATTATTGGCCTATCTATGTCAGTTATGATTTGGATTGGTGGAATGTTAGCTATTGAAGGGGCAATGGAACTTGGACAAATAACTGCTGTTATTGAGTATTCAGTTATAACTTTAAGTTATTTAATTCTTGCCACATCAACAAGTGTTACGTTGCCAAAGATGATTGCATGCTTTAATCGTATTGAGGAAGTTTTAGAAATAAATTCTAAAATTAAAGATTTGGCTATCATAGAAGAGATTACAAACAATAATGTACCTACATTGGAGTTTGATAATGTTTCTTTCTATTATCCTGGAGCTGAAGAACCTGTTATTAAGGATTTATCATTTACTTGTAATGAAGGAGAAACTGTTGCAATAATAGGAAGTACTGGTTCTGGTAAAAGTACAATTGCTAATCTTATTTTAAGACTACATGATATTGATAAAGGAAAAATCTCTATAAATGGAGTTAATATCAAGAATTTGTCTTTAAATTATTTAAGAGATAAAGTTGGGTATGTGCCTCAAAAAGCCTTACTATTTAGTGGGACAATTGAAAGCAACTTAAAGATGGGTAATGAAAAAGCAACTTCAGACGATATCAAAAGAGCTTTAAGAATTTCTCAATCAGAAGCCTTCGTAGGGAAATTGCCTGAAGGTACAAACTCTTTGGTGGCTCAAAGTGGTACAAACTTTTCAGGTGGTCAAAAGCAAAGGTTATCTATTGCTAGAGCACTTGTTAGAAAGACCCCAATATATATTTTTGATGATAGTTTTTCTGCTTTAGATTTAAAAACAGATTTAGCCCTTAGAAAATCTCTTAAGGAAAATATGACAAATGCAGTTAAATTGATAATTGCACAAAGAGTAAGTACTATTATGGATGCTGATAAAATCCTTGTGTTAGAGCAAGGTGATTTAGTTGGCTTTGGAAAGCACAATGAACTAATGAAAAACTGCTCAGTGTATCAAGCAATTATTAAGAGTCAGATGAAGATATAAGGAGGTGGACTTTATGAATCAAGATAATGAAAAAGATATAGATATACAAGAACTTGGTGAAGATATTCCAAAAAATACAAAAAAGACTGTTAAGAGATTAATGGTAAGACTTAAAAATCAAAAAAACAAGCTTATAATCGTTGGTGTTTCAGCATTACTTAGTAGTGCTGCTTATGCAGTAATGCCACTTGTAATTGGTAATACAATGGATAATCTTCTTTATGGAATACAAAATTTAGATGGAAGAACAAGCTTGTTAACAGCTGTAGTTCAGGCACTTTATCTTCCAATATTAATATTGATATCAATTACATTAATAAGCAGTTTGTTAGCTTATATACAACAATATATTATAGCCAGTATTGGTGAAAATTTAACTTATTCTCTACGTATGGAGATTAGTGAAAAGCTTCATAAATTGCCACTTAGATACTTTGATTCCCATAAAAAGGGGGATGTAATGAGTAGAATAACTACTGATCTTGAAAAAGTATCACAGGTTATGCAAGTTGGATTTATGCAATTTATATCATCAATATTTACAATAGTACTTACTGTTATAGTAATGCTAGTTTTAAATGTGAAGCTATCTTTGCTTATTTTTGCATTTATAGGAGTTAGCGTTGTTGCAACAAATTATGTGGCTAAATTAAGCCAAAAATACTATGCACAAAACTTTGCTACTATGGGTGATTTAACTGCTAAGGTTGAAGAAGTATATTCAGGAAATACGGTGATTAAGGTGTTTAACAAACAAAATGATGTTATTGATGAAGTAGTAGAGCTTAACAGGAACCAATTTAAGGCCAACAGAAAAGCTCAATTTGTTGACTTTGTAATATATCCAACAATAAGATTTTTAAGCCAGTTAGGTTTTATAGCAACAGCAATAGTTGGTGGAATAATGACACTTAATGGGTATATTACATTAGGTGGAATTCAAGCATTTTTACAATATGTAAACCAAATTTCAGAGCCAGTTACACAAGCTTCATATGTAATTATGGCATTTCAATCTGCCATTGCAGGAGCTGAAAGAGTTTTCGAACTTTTAGATGAAGAAGAAGAAGTTAAAGATACTCTATATGCATCAGAAAAGCCTCCAATAACAGAAGGAAGAGTTAACTTTAAAAATGTTAAATTTGGATATACAGATGAAAAAACTCTAATAAGCAACTTAAACCTTGAGGTAAAGCCAAATGAAATGGTAGCAATAGTAGGGCCAACAGGGGGAGGAAAGACTACACTAATTAATCTAATAATGCGTTTTTATGAGTTAAATGGTGGGAGTATCTCAATAGATGGAACAGATATAACACATATTCAACGTAAAGAACTTAGAAGACAAATTGGAATGGTACTTCAAGATACATGGATATTTGAAGGAACAATAGCTGAAAACATAGCCTATGGAAATATGAATGCATCAAGAGAGGAAATTGTAGCAGCAGCGAAAGCAGCTTGCTGTGATCATTTTATCCGTACACTAGAACATGGATATGATACAGTAATCTCAAGTGAAACATCAACAATATCACAAGGGCAAATGCAACTTCTAACAATAGCAAGAGCAATGCTAACAGATAGAAGCATAATGATTCTAGATGAAGCTACATCAAGTGTTGATACAAGAACAGAGGTAGAAATACAAAAGGCATTATCAAGACTAATGAAAGATAAAACAAGCTTCGTAATAGCCCATAGGTTATCGACAATACAAAATGCAGACATGATATTAGTAGTAAAAGATGGCGATATTATTGAAAGAGGCAACCATAAAAACTTATTAGCACAAAATGGATTCTATGAATCACTTTATTATAGTCAGTTTGAGGGAAGTAGTTAGAGCAATTTGGCACTTAGTATAGAATTTTAATGACTCTTAATATTATCCATAACTTAATAAAGGCTGTAAATGATATTAAATGTGTTATTAGATTATGTTATAATTATTTAGTGACAGTTTAAAAAATATAGAGACATAAATAGGAATTGGTAGGGGAATTATTTATATAATGGGAGGTTGTACAATGCAAAAATATGTTGTTATAGCACGTTTAGATGAAACAACAGATACTCTTTTCAATCAATGGAAGATAAAAGCTTACAACTTACAAAGTATTCAATATCTAAATGCCACTTCGTGGCCTCCTCATATTACAATTGCTGCATATGAGAATATTGATGTCAATGATCTTTGTAGCTGGGTGTTCGAATATACAAAAGATTTATACGAAATTGATGTGTATTTTAGTTCATTGGGCGTATTTGCCCATGGAAAAAATCTTGATACAGATGTAATTTATGTTAATCCTAATAGTACTGTAAACTTAACTGAGTTCTATTATAATTTTCATAAAAAGTTTGATGAGTATTGTGGCAACTATGGTAAAGATTATACTTTAAAAAGCGAAAATCTTACTTTTCATTCAACCATTACAATTTGTAAAAAAGAGGATTTTAATAAAATATTTGATAGATTAAGAGATGATTTTAATGTGGTAAGAGGTAAAATAATTGCCCTTGAAGTTTATAAAAATCCTATGGAATTAATAAATAGATATGAACTTAACTCATTAGAAAACCATAGCTTAAGTAATTTTAAAATATAAAAGTAAAAAAATATTGAAAATTTTGAAAAAATACTATATTATAGTAATAATATAATAGTAAATGTTGAGAGGAAAGAGTATTATAGAATACAGTTTTAAGGGAGAAAGTGTCATAGACTGAAAGCACTTTTAAATATGACTATAAGAAAACTAACCTGGAGTTATGGTTTAGTATCAATAAAATGAGAAATGCCATGGGTGAAGACCCGTAATACTTATAGAGATGAATTGAATTTATAATTCAATTTGGGTGGAACCACGTATATAACATTCGTCCCAATATTAGGGATGGATGTTTTTTTATATTTAAAAAAATTTTTAAAAGGAGGTAGAATAAAATGATTAAAGTAAAATTAAAAGATGGATCAATTAGAGAAATTAATGAATCTTCAAGTATTCTAGATTTAGCAGAGTCAATTAGTAAGAATTTGTCAAAGTCAGCAGTAGCAGGTGAAGTAAATAGAACCTTAAAAGACTTAAACTATAAGTTAGAAGACAATGATGAGGTAAATATAATAACCTATAATGATGAAATTGGAATTGAGGTTATGAGACATTCTACCTCACACGTAATGGCTCAAGCTGTTAAGAATATTTATAAGGATGTTAAGCTAGCAATAGGGCCATCAGTTGAAAATGGATTTTATTATGACTTTGATATGGATAATACTTTAAGTAATGAAGATTTAGAGAAAATTGAAAAAGAAATGAATAAGATTATTCAAAGCAATTTAAGTTTTGAAAGAATTGAAGTAAGCAAAGAGGAAGCTATTAAATTAATGGAAGAAAGAAGTGAGCCTTATAAAGTTCAGCTTATAAAAGAACTTCCAGAAGGTGAAACAATATCATTATATAAACAAGGTGGCTTTATAGATTTATGTAGGGGACCACACTTAGTATCAACTAAAAAAATAAAAGATTTCAAATTAACAAGCGTTGCAGGTGCCTATTGGAAAGGCAATGAGAAAAATAAAATGCTTCAAAGAGTATATGGAGTTGCATTTGCCAATAAAGAACTTTTAAAAACTTATTTATATAATATAGAAGAGGCTAAAAAGCGAGATCATAGGAAATTAGGTAAAGAGTTAAAACTATTTGCTTTTTTAGATGAAGGTCCAGGATTCCCATTTTTCTTGCCTAAGGGAGTTATACTTAAAAATAATTTAATAAATTATTGGAGAAAGCTACATGAAAAAGCAGGATATGTTGAAGTTGAAACACCTATAATGTTAAATAAGAAATTATGGGAAACTTCAGGGCATTGGTATCATTATAAGGAAAATATGTACACTTCAATGATTGATAAAGATGAGTTTGCATTAAAACCTATGAATTGTCCAGGTGGCATGCTTATTTATAAAACAGAAGCACATTCTTATAGAGATTTTCCAATGAGGGTTGGGGAGCTTGGAAGAGTCCATAGACATGAACTTTCAGGTGCTTTACATGGACTTATGAGGGTAAGAGCATTTACTCAGGATGATGCACATATATTTATGTTGCCAGAACAAATTAAATCTGAAATTAAAGGTGTAGTCAACTTAATTAATGAAGTATATTCAGTATTTGGATTTAAATACACTGTGGAATTATCTACAAGACCAGAAGATTCTATGGGAAGTGATGAAGAGTGGGATATGGCTGAAAAGTCACTTAAGGATGCTCTAGATGAATTAAAGTTACCTTATATAATTAATGAAGGAGATGGAGCTTTTTATGGACCTAAAATAGATTTTCATCTTGAAGATAGTTTAGGTAGAACATGGCAATGTGGAACTATTCAGTTAGATTTCCAATTGCCTCAAAGATTCGAGTTAGACTACATTGGTAGTGATGGTGAAAAGCACAAACCAATAGTTATTCATAGAGTTATTTTTGGAAGTGTTGAAAGATTCATTGGAATATTAACAGAGCATTTTGCAGGTAAGTTCCCAACATGGTTAGCACCGGTTCAAGTTAAGATTCTTCCAATTTCAGATAAGTATATTGATTATTCTAATGGCATTAAAGATAAATTACTAGAAAATGATATTAGAGTTGAAATAGATTTACGTACAGAGAAAATAGGATATAAAATAAGAGAAGCTAGAAATGAAAGAGTACCTTATATTGTTATAATTGGGGAAAAAGAAGATAAAGATAATAATATATCTATAAGAAGTAGAGAAAATGGTGATGAAGGTACTGTAAGTTTAGATAATTTCATATCTAGAATAAAGAATGATATAGATAATAAAAAATAATAGATGTAAATTTGATTAGTCCTTATTAGTTAAATATGGCTTTAAGTAATAAGCAGTAGAATTTGTATGAATTTTACTGCTTATTTTTTATGAAATTTAATTAGAATCTAAGCTTTAAATATTATCAATGATGCTTTGTATATCTAAATCTCAAATTTATTAAGAATACTGAATAGATTAACTACTTTCAGCAAATTAGGAACAGTTTTGATTTATTCTTGATGTTATACTATAACTACCACGTGGGGAAAGGTGAGTGAGAGTTTGAATTATAATGATGCGATAGAAATATGTATTGAATTCATTGAGGAAAATATTAAAAATGAATTGTCACCAGAAATAATATCTAATGAGTGTGGATATTCTGTATTTCATTTCTCAAGGGTCTTTAACATTAATCAAGGCATTACTTTAATGGAATATGTAAAAAAAAGAAGACTTTCATTGGCGGCAAAAGATTTATTTAATGGTAAGAAAATAATAGATATAGCTTTAGAATATGGATTTCAAACTCATAACGGTTTCTCTAAAGCATTTAAAAAAGAGTTTGGGTTTAGTCCTACACAGTATTTAAAGCATATGGATAAAAATTTTGGAGAAAAATCAATTATAGGATTTGGAGGAGGATTTATGAAACCAAATATTATTGAAAAACCTGCATTCAAGGTTGCAGGATATGGTATTAAAACTAATGTAACGAATGGGAACTATACAAAAGATGTAGCTTCTTTTTGGATTAATTATGATGGGGAAAATTTAGAGAGTAAAATGTATCAAATATTGAATCCACCAAAACATGGAGAAGTGGGATTATGTATTCCATCAAGAAATGATAGTGGAGAAGCAATTTATATGCTTGGAGTTATAGTTGATAATTTTGATGATATTACTGAAGATATGATTACAGTGGAAGTTCCAGAAGCAGCTTATGCTGTATTTACAACGCCTCCTATTAATACAAGTACTGAGGAAGGAGATAATGATTTTGCAAATGTAATTAAAAAAACTTGGAAATATATATTTGAAGAATGGTTTAAAGACAGTGGATATGTATTTGATGAAACAAAATTAGATTTCGAATATTATGATGAGAGGTGCCATCCAGTTATAGATACTGTAATGGATATCTATGTACCAATATTAAAAAGAGAAATATAGAGTTTTATATAAATCTCTAAAAAATAATTTTTAATAATAATAGATAAATGAAAAAGTAGGCTTAAGAAATATAGTATTGCTAAGCCTACTTTTATAGTTAAGGATATTATTTATATTGACACTAAATATGATTAGGTATATTATAGACAAATACAGTCTGTAATATAATATTAGTTAAGGAGAAATGATGTGAAATATACTAAAGCTACGAATTATGCACTACATATAG
The DNA here is from genome assembly GCA_027686065.1 of Clostridiaceae bacterium AF10-41. Classification (GTDB taxonomy): domain Bacteria; phylum Bacillota; class Clostridia; order Clostridiales; family Clostridiaceae; genus Clostridium. Next base: position 10,601 of record JAQCTH010000022.1, on the reverse strand, counting down.
TTGCATATATAATTAAAAATGATGATGGAAAAAATATAAGCTTATATCCTTTAGCAAATTACTTTAATATATCTCCAAGCTATTTATCTAAAATTTTAACAAAGTTAGTAAAAGCTGATATAATCCAATCAACTCCAGGTGTAAATGGAGGATATGTATTATATAAAAATAAAGAAGATATTTCACTTTTAGATGTTATTGAGGCAATAGAAGGAAATAGAAGCATATTCACTTGTGAAATGCAGGAAAAAAGTGAGTGTAAAATTCAAAATGCTATATTAGAGGCAGAGGGTGTAATGAAAACATATCTTAAAAATAAGAAAATATTTGAAATAATTGAAAATATATAAAATATTTTCATATGCATATTATAGATAATCTGAATCTATAATATGATTAATTAGATAATAAAGTAAAAAATATATTTAAAGGAGAATAAAATATGACTGAGTTTTGGGAAAAAAGTTTTATAGAAAAGCAAACGATGTGGGGATTTGAACCATCAGAATCAGCTATTAAGGTGAAAGATTTTTTTGTTGAAAATAATATAAAAGATATATTAATACCAGGCATTGGTTACGGAAGAAATGCAAAGGTGTTTATTGATAATAATATAAATGTTACAGGAATAGAGATTTCAAAAACAGCTATTGATTTGGCAAGACAATATGGTATTAGTATTAATATTTATAATGGTTCAGTTACAGATATGCCTTTTGAAGATAAGCTTTATGAAGGGATATTTAGCTATGCACTTATTCATTTATTAAATGAAAATGAGAGGAAAAAATTTATTAGTACTTGTTATAAACAATTAGAACAAGATGGATATATGATATTTACGGCTATCTCCCAAAAGGCGCCTATGTTTGGAAAAGGTAGAAAAATTAATGAAAATTATTATGAAACAATGTCAGGAGTAAAACTCTTTTTTTATGATTCTGAGTCAATAAAAAAGGAATTTCAAGAATATGGACTTGTAGAGTTTTATGAGATTGAAGAAAGAGATAGTGATAATAAAGATAAGCCTCCAATGAAGTTTTTATTGATAAAATGTAAAAAATGATGTAATAATACATAGACTAAAAAGGTATAACAATTTAAATAAAGGGAGTATATAATGAAACATACTCCCTTAAGGTTAATAGAATAAGTTAAATTGTTTTTATAGTGAGTCTAATGGTAAGTGAAAATAAATCATCTGTTTTCTCAGTATATAGTGCACCATTATGCATTTCTATAATTTTAGTGCATGTTTTTAGCCCTATACCAGTACTACTTACAGATGTTAAATTTTTATTTATTCTATTTTGGACTATAATAATTAAATCTTGATTTTCAACATAATATCTTATTTTGATAGGTTTAGTTTTATCTGCATATTTTGATAAGTTAGAAAATATATTATCGAATACACGTCTCATTGAAATTAAGTTTATATATAAATAAGATATAGTGCTGCAGGGCATAAAATCAAATATGAAATTTTCATCATTTAGCATGAAAATTTCCTCTTGAAATAGCTGATCCAGAATTTCAGTGGCATTAAATGTTTCTAAATCTAAATCATTTTTTTTATTGAATACTAGAAAGTATTCAAAAAGTTTATCAGATAATAATTTAATTTGATAAGCTTTTTCACGACTATTATGGATATATTGCATAAGAGCTTCTGTAGTTTTATATTTCTTATATTCTATTATATCAAGATATCCTAACAATGCTGTAAGTGGAGTTCTTAAATCATGAGATATTGCAGTAATTAGTTCACTATTAGCTAATGTTGCTTCATTTTCATTTTGTAATCTTTCAATAAAAGACTTTCTCATCTCATTTATACTTTCTGCCAGGAAACCTAATTCATCATTCCCATATATAGTTATAGAATAATTTAAATCTCCGCCTTCTAATATTTTAATTTCATTTTCAAGTGTTCTTATATATAGAATTTTCTTTCTAATTATAGAAAGCATAATGATTACAAAACATAATACTCCAATAGCTACAGATATAGAAAGAATAATGTAATAATATTTATATTCAAAATAGCAGTCTATAAAAACTTTAGCATCTGCATCATAAAAAGAAATATCATCGAAGTTATCTGATATATAAGGTGTTTTTTTTAAATTTTCAGAGTTGTAATATGAAACATATCTATTTGAGTTGTACACTAACGTATTATTTATAAATATATAAATATCAATATATTTGTAATCGCGAATCCACTTTTCAATTTCTTCATGGTCATTAATTGAAATATCATTTTTTAAGACATAAGATTTAAAATCAGATAGCACTTGTGTATTTTTATCTTTAAAAAAAGAACTTTTATCATAATATTTATCAATTATATATTCTCCAATAGAATTTACAAAGAAGGATATTGAAAAAGAAATAATTAATGAAATTATTATAGATAAAGTTAATTTTTTCTCAAGTTTTGTAGAAAAAAATTTTTTATTCAATTCTGTACCCCTTTCCCCAAACCGTTTTTATATATTTGGGATTTTGAGGATCGGATTCTAACTTACTTCTTAAATTTCTTATATGTACCATGACTGTATTGTTATTTGAATAAAAATAAGGTTCATTCCATACGCTTTCGTATAAATTTTGGGCTGAAAATATTTTACTTCTATTTGAGGACATCAATAAAAGAATTCTATATTCTATTTCAGTAAGAATAACTTCTTCGTTGTATATAAAAACTTGGTTAGAACTTTTATTTATTTTCAAACCATGTATATCTATAAAATCAGGTGTTTCAGGTGATTCCTTTCCCTTATATATATAATACCTTCTAAGTAATGCTTTAACTCTAGAAATTAATTCAGTATAAGAAAATGGTTTTGAAAGAAAATCATCACTTCCAGCTGAGAAAGCCATACATTTATCAGAATCCTGGGACTTGGCAGTAAGAAATAGAATAGGAGCACTAGATTTTTCTCTAATTTCTACACAAGCCTTAAAGCCAGATTTTATAGGCATCATAATATCAAGGATAATTAAATCAGTATCATCATTAACTTTATTTACAGCATCTTCACCATTAATAGCTTCAGAAACATTAAATCCTTCACTTTCTAAAAGAATTCTTACTATTTCTCTAATTTCATCATTATCATCTGCAATTAAAATATTTTTCATATAGCTAATCTCCCTCCTCTTTTATTTAGTATATATATTAAATAAAGTTTTATCTATTATTTTAAAGTCACTTAAGAATTCTTAAGATTTGATATATTAAAGACTTAAGATAGTCCTTATAAAATATAAGATATAGAATGAAAAATATAAAAGTGAGAATATAAATCTAAAATTTACTAAAGAGGGGAATGAGTAATATTGAATAAAAAGCTTACAATGAAAATTTTATTAATAGCAAGTACTATTGTACTAACTATATTATTAATAAAGTTCATGCCTAAATTACTTTTAATTACTGTATCACTTGAAGAATTTAAGAATTACATTATATCTATGGGGAGCATGGGAGCAATTATGCTTATATTATTTCAAGTTTTGCAGACTGTAATTGCTCCTATTCCAGGTGAAGTTATTCAGGTAGCAGCAGGATATCTTTACGGGAATTTATTAGGAACGACATATAATTTAATAGGACTTGTTATAGGTTCTTGTATAGCTTTCTATTTCACAAGATTAGTAGGTAGAGATTTTATTACCAATATAATGAAAAAGAAAAATCTAAAATGGATGGCAAATATTATGGATAGTAAAAAGTTTGAACTTATATTATTTATAATTTTTATAGTACCAGGTCTTCCTAAAGATTTTATGATATATGTAGCAGGATTAACTGGAATAAAGCCTATGAAATTTTTCATGATTTTAATAGCAAGTAGACTTCCTTGGATAATGGCATCAGCAAGTGTAGGTGCTAACATAAATGCAGGAAACTCTACAATTACTATAGTAATATCCATCATAGCTGTTATTGGATTCATAATAGGAATGACTTATAGAGATAAGATAATAAAAAAATTATCTAAAGAGAATTATTAAAGATTGAAGAGGAGAAAAAATATGATTAAGAAATCTATTCCTAATGTACTAACGTTTTTAAATTTATCATTTGGTATATTATCAATAATTGAAATAATAAATAAAAATTATTTAATTGCTGCATTGTTTATAGTTGGGGCAGCTTTAATTGATAGATATGATGGGAGAATAGCAAGAGCACTTAATGTATCTAGTGAAATAGGTAAGGAGCTTGATTCACTTTCAGATCTTATTTCATTTGGAGTTGCTCCAGGACTTCTTATATTTTTTAAGTATGGATTAAATGATTATTTAATAGGCTTAACTATTATGTTATTTTATGTTATATGTGGATGCTATAGACTTGCAAAATATAATATAAGCAATTTTGAGGGAGTATTTTCTGGAATACCAATAACTATTTGTGGAAGTGCTTTAGCAATAGTATCATTAATAATAAGTATGGAGTCAAAAATTGTAGCAATAGTATTCATGATTTTGTTTGGATATCTTATGGTTTCTAAGCTAAAATTAAAAAAGATTTAGTTTATATAATGAAGTAATATTTAAAAAATTAAGTTATTGGGGTGGTACTTGTTATTGATGAAATAACACAACATAATTCATTAAACAGTTTATTAGAGGTTAAGATATGAAAAATATAGGGGCGGCTCGGGAAGTTGCTATAGTATATGAGCCTAATCCTGCAAAGATAAATTGGTATTGCTAAAAAACTTAAAATTAAAAGCATAACCACTTAGATAGTAGCTATGCTTTTAATTCTATATTTTACATTATTCATTTACATCAAGTGTTCAATTAATATTTTAATTCCTATGCCTATTAAAATGACTCCACCAATCATTTCTGCATAATTTTGAACATACTGTCCAAGTTTTTTGCCAAGAAAAACTGCTAAAAAGCTTAATACAAAAGTAGTTATTCCTATTATAGTTATAGAAGGAACAATACTAACACTTAAAAATGCAAAACTTACTCCAACTGCTAAAGCATCAATACTAGTAGCAATAGCTAAAATAGTTAGTTTCTTATAAGAAAATTCATCTCTTTCACATTCTGTAGCTAGCTCTGTATCTTTATCAGCTTTTAGTTCTTTAATAGATTCTATTAACATTTTTCCACCTATAATTCCAAGTAGTATAAAAGCTATCCAATGATCAAAAGATTTTATATAGCTTTCAAAATATCTACCAAACCACCAGCCAAGTAGAGGCATAAAGGCTTGGAAGCCACCAAAAAATGATGCAACTCTAAAAGAGAATTTAAACTCATCTTCTTTTAAACAAATCCCCTTAGCTAATGAAACAGCAAAGGCATCCATAGATAATCCTATCCCTGTCATAAAAATTGAAAAAAACCCCATTGTATGTACTCCTTTATTATAGAATTTATTGCAAAATCCAAATTAATATTTAGGATTTTATTGCCTTGTTATAGATCATAAACGAATAAAAAAAGACTTATACGTAGCAAAGCTACGCATAAGTCTCGTTATTTAATACTAAGCCAGAACAACGTTCAATATGTTGACTTAGTAACTCTTACATAATTAGAGTTAACTACTCCCTTATACAGAAAAATTAATATTATTATAATACCAAAAAAATGTAAGTTTATCAATATATTTAGGTATAGAGTTAATAAAAAATTAATTTATATATAACTTCATGTAATAAACAGTATATAATGTAAATAAAAATATTTATTTATAGGAGAAAAATATGACAGTTTTAAATAAAATAATATCTTTATTCTTAATAATATTAATAGGAGCATATGGAACAAGAAAAAATATAATAAATGAAGAAGTTAATAAGGGACTAAGAAAAATACTATTGGAAATAACACTGCCACTGTTAGTGATAAATTCCTTTAGCTTTGAATTTAATGAGGGAATGGGACAAAATGTTTTAATCTCTTTTATTTATAGTGTAGCATTTATGGTAGTTGGAGCTATCATATCTTATATATTCTTATTTCCATTTAAAGGAGAAAAGAAAAAGATTCTTCATTTTGCAAATGTATTTTCAAATTGTGGCTTTATAGGTTTCCCAATAATTAATAGTATATATGGGGCAGAAGGAGTTGTTTATACCTCAATATTTAATATGGTATTTACAATAGCTTTATGGACATATGGCGTTATGATTTTTTCAGATAAAATGTCAAAGGAAAACATAAAAAAAGTATTATTAAATCCAGCAATAATAGCAGTATATTTAGGTATTCCTATGATGCTATTTAATATAAAGTTGCCACCATTTTTAATAGATACAACTAAGATTGTTGGAGATATGACTGCACCAATTTCAATGATAATAGTAGGAAGCATATTATCCAAGGTAAAAATAAAAGATGTATTTAAGGAGTTTTCAGCATACTATGGATCATTAATAAAACTTATAATAATTCCTTTAGTTTTATTAGGTATTAAAAAGGTACTAAATGATGATAGTATTATAATAAATACTATTATAGTTGTACAAGCCATGCCAGCAGCAGCTATGACCTCAATATTTGCAGCTGACTTTAATAAAGAAAAAGAATATTCAGCAATAATTGTATTTATTACAACTTTGTTATCTATAATTACTATACCTATAATAGCTAAGATAATAAATTAAATAATAATAATAAAGTCAGTAAAAGATGGTGGAGATACATTTGAGAAGGCTCAGCTAGATACTGAAGTAGGAACAGGATATTGTAGAGCTAGTATATGTAAAAGTAAGATAGAAGAATTAATTAGAGAAAATAAATAGTTGTGTTAAGGAGCTTTAGAGTTATTCTAAGGCTTTTTTATTATATTGCAAAGAATTACCATAAATGTAATTGATATAATATATAATTTAATAAATTTTTAAAGATTTAATTAGATATAGATAGTTTCCTAGAGATACTAATAAAACGTACACCAGAATCACACTTTTTATTGATAGTAAAATAAAATATAAAGTATACTGGTAGTAAGAATGTTTAATGAGGAGTGTTAGTGTGAGTAGGATTAAGATATTTACTGGACACTTTGGTAGTGGTAAGACAGAAGTGGCAATTAATTATGCTATAAAAATGGCTAAGGAAGGTAAAAAAGTAGTATTAGTTGATATGGATGTAATAAATCCGTATTTTTGTGCAAGAGATATTAAAGCAACCTTAGAGAATCATTATAAAATAAGAGTTATAAGCACAAAAAAAGATTTAGTTAATGCTGAACTAATGGTACTATCAGGAGAAATTTTATCTGCATTTAATGACAAATCATATGAAGTTATATTGGATATTGGTGGAGATGATGTAGGTGCAAAGGTTCTGGGGATATATAATAAATATTTGAATGATGAAGATTATTCGATGTATTACGTTTTAAATAATTCAAGACCAGAAACTTTAAATTGTAGAATGGCAAGTAAATATCTAAGATCTATAGAGTCAGCTAGTAGATTAAAAGTTACTGATATTATATCAAATACTCACATGATGAAGGAAACAGAATCTAGTCATATATTGAAAGGAGATATAGAATCTTTGGAGTTATCTAAGTTTTTAAGCATTCCTTACAAATACACTGTATGTACCAAAGATTTTGAAGAGGTAATAGAGGATAAAGTTAATGGAGAAGTATTACCTATAGAATTATATATGGACATACCTTGGGAATAATAAGGAGGAATTAAATGGCTAAGGTTATATTTAGAGAGGAAAGATGCAAGGGATGTGGGCATTGCATAAATATATGCCCTAAAAAAATTATAAGATTTAAAGAAATTTTTAATAGTAAGGGATATCATCCAGCTGGAATAGAGGAAGATCTTATGACACAATGTATAGCTTGTGCATCTTGTGGAAAAATTTGTCCTGATTGTGTAATAACAATTGAAAGGTAGGGGATAACTATGGGGGAAAAGTTTTTAATGAAGGGAAATGAAGCTATAGCAGAAGCAGCTATTAGGGCTGGATGTAAATGTTTTTTTGGTTATCCTATAACTCCTCAAACTGAATTAATAGCATATATGGCAAAGAATATGGGAAAAGTCAATGGCGTTTTTTTGCAAGCTGAAAGTGAAATTGCAGCTATTAATATGGTTTATGGATGTGGGGGAACTGGAGTTAGATGCATGACTTCATCATCTAGTCCAGGAATAAGTTTAATGTCAGAAGGAATTTCATATTTAGCAGCAGCAGAGATTCCTTGCGTATTGGTAGATATAGTTAGATGTGGGCCTGGTCTTGGAGGGATACAGCCAGCTCAGTCAGATTACTTATTTGTAAATAAGGGGTTAGGCCATGGAGATTTCAATATACTAGTTTATGCACCATCATCAATTCAAGAAATGACAGAATTAATACATGATGCATTTGATTTAAGTGATTTATATAGAATACCGGTAATGATAATGGCTGATGGAATGATTGGACAAATGATGGAGGCTGTGGAATTTAAAAATAAGGAAAAAAGAGAATTGCCAGAAAAAACTTGGGCTGCAAATGGACTTGGAAATAGAAGAAAACATAATATAATTAATTCTTTAGAACTAAATCCAGAGAAGTTAGAGGAATTAAATTTAAAACTTCAAGATAAATATAAAGTAATAAAAGAAAAAGAAAGTAAATATGAGTTGTATAATTGTGAAAATTCATGTGATTTAATATTAGTTTCTTATGGGATAACTGCAAGAATATGCAAAAGTGTTATAAATCTTGCAAAAAATGATGGAATAAATTTAGGATTAATAAGGCCTATAACAACATGGCCATTTCCTTATGAAGCATTCACTAAGACATTAGGAAAAAGCAAATTTGGATATTTATCTGTAGAGATGAACTGTGGACAAATGGTTGAAGATGTAAAATTAGCTGTTAATGGAAGTGAAGAAGTTAGATTTTATGGTAGGACAGGTGGAATGATACCAAAAGTAGATGAAATATATGAAAATATAAAATCTATTATTGGAGGTATAGAAAATGAGTATAGTTTATAAGCCAACAAAGGCACTTTTAGACGTACCTACACATTATTGTCCAGGATGTACACATGGAATAATTCATAAGTTAGTAGGAGAAGTAATAGAGGAGTTGGGAATATTAAACAAAACTATAGGAGTTGCATCTGTTGGATGCTCAGTTCTTGCATATGATTATTTTGCTTGTGATATGTTTCAAGCAGCACATGGAAGGGCTCCAGCAGTAGCTACAGGTATAAAAAGATCTAATCCGGATAAAGTAGTGTTTACTTATCAAGGAGATGGAGATCTAATAGCAATAGGAACTGGAGAGGTAGTTCATGCAGCAGCTAGAGGAGAGAACATTGTAACTATTTTTGTAAACAATTGCATATACGGTATGACAGGTGGGCAAATGGCACCTACAAGTTTAGCTGGACAAGTTACTGAAACATCTCCCTACGGAAGAGATGTGAATACTCAAGGCTATCCAATAAGAGTAGCAGAAATGATATCTACTTTAGAGGGGGCATGCTATGTTGAAAGAGTAAGTGTAGATAATATAGCAAATTTAACAAAAGCCAAAAAAGCAGTTAAAAAAGCTTTCGATAATTCAATCCAAGGACTAGGATATTCTTTTATAGAGGTACTATCTACATGTCCAACTAACTGGGGATTAGCACCAGTTGAAGCTTTGAAGTGGCTTAGAGAAAATATGATTCCCTATTATCCATTAGGAGTTAAGAAGGAGTTAAAAGGGGGGCATAGATAAATGATAAAAAAGGAAGTAATTTTTGCAGGCTTTGGAGGGCAAGGAATATTAACTATTGGTAAACTACTAGCTTATGCTGCTATGGATAAGGGATTGAATGTTTCTTGGTTACCATCCTATGGACCAGAAATGAGAGGTGGTACAGCAAATTGTTCAGTAATAATATCTAGCGAAGAAGTTGGATCACCAGTAATATCAGAAGCAGATGCGCTTATTGCAATGAATAAACCATCATTAGATAAATTTATAAATTCAATAAAAAGAGATGGGATATTAGTAATAGATTCAGACATGATTAAAGAGAAAATCAATTTAGAGAAAATACAAGTATATAAAATTGATGCTGAGACAAAGGCAGAAGGTTTTGGGGATAAAAGGAATGCTAACATGATACTACTTGGTTTTTTAGTTGAGAAGCTTAAAATTATAACAATTGAAGAATTACTAGCCTCTGTTAAGATTCATGGAAAAAAAGAGCATTATAATTTAAATAAAGAAGCAATAGAGTTTGGTGCTAAAGAAGCTAAGAAATATAATACAAATTAAAGTATAAGAGCTGTCTATGTGACAGCTCCTTTAAATAAAAAATATTAAGATTTCATTAAATATGCTAAAGTTAGAATAATTTGTAACGAAAATGTCAATAAATCATTTTATAATAGTAGTAAGATGAACAATAAGGAGGTGAGAATATGATAAAAGTAGATGTGAATAAACATTGTAGCTTAAATAAAGCTGTAAGAAGTTTATTTTATAAAAAACAAAACATAAATAATTCAATATATTATAGCGAAGAAGAAAAAAAATTACTAACACAAGAAATAGAAAGAGATATATACAATACATGGGAAAAAATTAGATAT
>JAQCTH010000021.1 GCA_027686065.1 Clostridiaceae bacterium AF10-41 | reverse complement strand
AAAATTAATACAAAATATACATTAGAAAAGTTAGAGAAAAGTTCTTTAGAAGTTTTGGAAAGTGCAAAATCTAATATAAATATTATAGTAGAAAATGTTAATAACGTTTCTAAAATGATAATATCTTCAGAAAATATTCAAAGCATTTTAAAGAATAAAGAGTCCAGAGATAATACCTTAAAAAATGATATTAATAATTACTTAATTCAATTTACTAACTTTCAATCTAATATATCATCAATATACATATTAGATTATGAAGATAATATGTATTATTCTGAAAACTATTTATACAAAAAATTAAATTTAAATGATGTAAAAAAGGCAGAGTGGTATGAAGAACTACTGAAAAAAAATGGTGAATATGTTTTAAAATATAATGGTGGAGGCCTAATAGATGATAAAGATAGAAATTATGTCTCTTTTATTAGACTAATTAATGATATTAATACTCAAGAAACTATTGCAGTAATGATTATAAATATAGATGAAGAGGTATTTTTTGATTTTGGAACAAAGCTTGAAGATAAATACTCAACTAAAATATTAATAAGAGATAATGAAAATACATTTATAACAAAAGCTAGTAATAATAACATCTTAGATAACTTAGAAAATGAAATAAACTATTGTATTGAAAATGGAACTATAAATAAAAAAATAAATAAAAAGAATTACATTTTATCAAGTATTTCAGTGGAAGGTATTAATTGGGACATAGTATCAATTTCAGCTTATAGTAAATTACTAGAGCAAAATGAATATGTGAAATACATTATTTTATATTTTATATTGGTAAACTTTATATTAATAGTTATAGGGGCAATGGTAATTTCAAAAATTATTACAGGACCTATAAATAAGCTTTGTGAATCTATGAATGAAGTAGGAGATGGTAAGTTTAATATAGTAAATATTAAAACTTATGATGATGAAATTGGACAAATGAAAAATAGATATAATTGTCTAGTTGTAGAAATTCAGAACCTTATGGAAACAATAAAAGAAAATGAGGAAAAAAAGAGACAAATAGAGTTAGATTTATTAATGTCTCAAATAAAACCCCATTTCTTATATAACACTTTAGATTCTATTAATTCCCTTGCTTTATCTGGAGAAAATAAAAGAATATATAAAATGATAAAATCTCTAGGAAAATTTTATAGGGTAAGTTTAAATAAGGGAAGTAATATAATAACAATTAAACAAGAAATTGACACTATTAAAAATTATCTAATTATTCAAGAAATGAGATACTCTGGTACCTTGGATGTTGAATATAATTTAGAGGAGTTATGTAATGAATATAAAATAATAAAATTAGTTTTACAGCCACTAGTTGAAAATTCTATTTATCATGGAATAAGAAATAAAGAAGGAAAAGGGAAGATAATTATTTCTACATATCAAAATGAAGAAAGTGTTTTCTTAAGTGTAGAAGATAATGGTTTGGGAATTGATAAGGATAAAATAGAAGGTATTTATAATAATGAGGGAATAGGTGTAGGATTAAGAGCAACTAAAGAAAGACTTAGGATTTTTTATGGAGAGAAATTTAAATTTATTATAGAGAGTGAACTTAATATAGGCACCAAGATAATTATACAAATACCAAAGGAAAAACTTATTTAAAGAGGGGGATTCTATTGAAAACAAAAATAGTAATTGTTGATGATGAATATTTAATAAGAAACCTTATACGTAATTGCATAGATTGGGACTCTTTGGGTATTGAAATAATAGGAGAAGCCTCTAATGCACATGAATGTTTAAGCTTAATGGAGAAAAGTAAACCAGATATAGTTTTAACTGATATAAATATGCCATTAACTAATGGACTAGATATGAGTAAACATCTTTTAGATAAATATCCGGATGTGAAAGTAATTGTAATAACTGGATATAGTGAATTTGAATATGCTAAAAGGAGTATAAGGCTCGGAATAAGTGATTTTTTATTAAAGCCAATTGATGATGAAGAACTAAAAGATGTTGTTTTGAGGTTAAAAGAAAAAATAGAAAAAGAAAAGGCAGAAATTAATGAAGTTAAAAATATTAAAGAAACAATAGGAGATCTTACAGAAATAATGGATGTTGAGGAAGGATATGATGATAAATGCGTTAATATTAATCAAATAAAAAAATATATAATAAAAAATATTTCTAGTCAAGATTTATCATTAAAAAGTGTAGCTAAACATTTTTATCTAAACTCAAGCTATTTAAGCAGGTTCTTTAAAGAAAAAACTAATGAAAATTTTGGAGAATATATAACTAAGACAAAGATGGAAATAGCATTAAAAATGCTGGAAAACCCAAATTTTAAGGCTTATGAAATTGCTAAAAGAGTAGGCTTTGATGATCCAAATTATTTTAGTAACTGGTTCAAGAAATACAAAGGACAATCTATAAAGGATTATAAAAAAAGTATCATAGATATAAGTAATAAATAAAAGAACAAAAATTGTCTAATTATAAATAATTAATTGCTTGTTATATTTACTACATATATTATAAGATAAATTTGTATAGAAGATTAGTTTGGAGGAGAGATTATGTCTATAGTTGAGAAGTCATTTGGAACAACGAAAAGTGGAGTGGAAGTAAAAAGTTATACCCTAATTAATAAAAATAAAATGAAGGTTAAAGTAATAACTTATGGTGGAGCTATAGTAGAAATTAATGTCCCAGATAAGTATGGTAATTTCGATGATGTTGTCTTAGGATATGATAGCATTGAAGGATATGAAGAAGGTAAAAAGTTTCATGGAGCATTAATTGGACGTTGTGGAAATAGAATAGAAAATAGTAAGTTCACAATTAATGGGAAAGAGTATGTTTTAGCTGCTAATGATGGAGTTAATCATCTTCATGGAGGAAATAAAGGCTTTGACAAAGTTGTATGGGATTCAGAAGTAGTTGATAGTGATAATAATATATTAAAATTATCATACCTAAGTGAAGATGGAGAGGAAGGATATCCTGGTAACTTAAATGTAAATGTATTCTATTCTCTTACTGATGACAATGAACTAAAAATAGAATATAGAGCTGTTAGTGATAAAGATACAGTTATTAATCTTACTAATCATTCATATTTTAATCTTAGAGGACATGCTTCAAATGATATTTTAGATCAAAAGTTAATGGTAAATGCAGATAGCTTTACTGTAAACGATAAATATTCAATTCCAACTGGAGAAACAAGAAGTATAGAAAATACACCAATGGATTTCAGAAAATTGAAAAAAATAGGTAAAAACATAAATGATGAAGATGAACAAATTGAATTTGGAAAAGGTTATGATCATAACTGGATGTTAAATGCCAATGGAGATTTAAAGGATTTATCTGCTATGCTTGTTGATGAAGTAAGTGGAAGAGCTATGGAAATGTACACAACTAATGTGGGGGTTCAAGTTTATACTGGTAATTTCCTTGATGGCACTGAAATAGGAAAAGAAAATGTAGCGTATAAAAGAAGAAGTGGAATATGCTTAGAAACTCAATTTGTTCCTAATGCTATAAATGATAGTAATTTTGAATCTTCATTGCTTAAGGCAAATGATGAATATAGACATACAACAATATATAAATTTATAACAATATAAAATTATAAGATTGAGAGAGAGGTAGTAAAAATGAAATTTTTCTTAGACACTGCAAATGTAAAACATATAAGAGAAATAAATGAAATGGGAGTTATTTCCGGAGTAACAACTAATCCATCTCTTATTGCAAAAGAAGGAAGAGACTTTAATGAAGTAATAAAAGAAATCACAGAAATTGTTGATGGACCAATTAGTGGAGAAGTAGTTAGTGAAGATGCTGGTGGAATGATAAAAGAAGGTAGAGAAATAGCTAAAATTCATAAAAATATGATAGTTAAAATTCCTATGACTGGCGAAGGCTTAAAGGCAACAAAGGTTTTAAATAGTGAAGGAATAAAAACTAATGTAACTTTAATTTTTTCAGCAAATCAAGCTTTACTTGCAGCAAATGCAGGAGCAACATACGTTAGTCCATTCCTTGGAAGATTAGATGATATCTCAATGATAGGTATGGATTTAGTAAGAGATATTTCAGAAATATTCAGTTTGTACGGAATAGAAACACAAATAATTGCAGCAAGTGTTAGAAATCCAGTACATGTTTTAGAAGCTGCTAGAGCAGGAGCAGATATATCAACAGTTCCTTATGACTTAGTAAAACAAATGTTAAAGCACCCATTAACAGATCAAGGGCTTGAAAAGTTTAAAGCAGATTGGGAACAAGCTTTTGGAAATAAATAATATTATTGTAAGAAAAGTGAGGGAAATATGAATAGAGAATTAGATACATTATCGATAAATGCTATAAGAGTTTTATCAGCAGATGCAATACAAAAATCAAATTCTGGACATCCAGGCTTGCCACTTGGAGCAGCTACAATGGCATTTACTTTATGGAGTAAAATGAACCATAACGGTAAAAATCCTAATTGGGATAATAGAGATAGATTTATATTATCAGCAGGTCATGGATCAATGCTTGAATATTCATTATTACATTTATTTGGATATGGAATAAGTGTTGAGGATATTAAAAACTTTAGACAAGTTGGAAGCTTAACTCCAGGACACCCAGAATATAAGCATACAAAGGGAGTAGAAATAACAACAGGTCCACTTGGACAAGGTATATGTAATGCTGTAGGTATGGCTATGGCTGAAAGCTACTTAGCAGAAAAGTTTAATAAAGATAAATTTGATATAGTTAATCACTACACATATACAATTGTTGGTGATGGATGTCTTATGGAAGGAGTTTCAGGAGAAGCTTCCTCATTAGCAGGAACATTAGGACTTGGAAAATTAATTGCACTTTATGATTCAAACAACATTTCAATTGAAGGTGATACCGATATTGCTTTTAGAGAAGATGTTGCAAAAAGATATGAAGCATATGGATGGCAAGTACTTAAAGTTAATGACGGAAATGATATAGAAACAATTTCAAAGGCTATAGATGAAGCGAAGGCAGAAAATACAAAACCTTCAATTATAATAGTTAAAAACATAATTGGATATGGATGTCCTGCAAAGCAAGGAAAAGCATCAGCTCACGGAGAACCATTAGGGGAAGAAAATATCAAAGCTTTAAAGGAAAACTGTGGATGGAAATTAGAACCTTCCTTCTATGTTCCAGATGAAGTATATGAAAATATGAATAATTATATTAATGAAGGAATAGCAAAAGAAGAAAAATGGAATGAAGCTTTTGAAGAATATAAAAATGCTTATCCTGAATTAGCAAGTGAATATACTAAATGGATGGAAAATGAAGTAGATAAAGAAGCATTATTAAATAATGAGGAATTCTGGCATTTTGATAAAGAAATGGCTACTAGAGATTCTTCAGGAATAGTTATTAATAGATTAGCAAATATTATTCCAAACTTAATTGGGGGATCAGCAGATTTAGCACCTTCAAATAAGAGTTATATGAATAACAAGGGAGATTTTTCAGCAGAAGATAGAAGTGGACAAAATCTTCACTTTGGAGTAAGAGAGCATGCAATGGCTGCAATAGCTAATGGAATCTATGCACATGGTGGTCTTAAAGTATTCTGTGCAACCTTCTTCGTATTTAGTGACTACATGAAGGGCGCAATGAGACTATCTTCATTAATGAAGTTACCAGTAGCATATGTATTAACTCACGATAGTATTGGAGTAGGAGAGGATGGACCAACTCATCAACCTATAGAGCAATTAGCAGCACTAAGAAGTATGCCTAATATGGCTGTATTTAGACCAGCAGACTCAAAGGAAACAGCAGCAGCTTGGTATTATGCAGTAACAAATGGGGAAACCCCAACTTCATTAGTATTAACAAGACAAAAGTTACCACTATATGAAGGTTGCCCAAAGAGAGCTTTAAAGGGTGGATATATAATTAAGGAATCTAAAAAAGAGGTTCCAGATATTATATTAATGGCATCAGGTTCAGAAGTAGAACTAGTTTATAAGGCAGCAGATAAGCTTTACGAACAAGGCATAGATGCAAGAGTGGTTAGTATTCCTTGCTTTGAATTATTTGATTCACAAGATAAGGAATATAAAGAAAGTGTACTTCCTAATTTAGTAAGAACAAGAGTAGCTGTTGAAGCATTAACTTCATTTGGATGGCATAAATATGTTGGATTAGATGGTGAGATAATTTCACTTGATACATTTGGTGAATCAGGAAATGCAGAAATATTATTTAAGAAGTTTGGTTTTACTGTTGAAAATGTTGTTGAGAAATCAATTAACTGTATCAATAAAAATAAATAAGTGAAAAGATAGTTTCTCGGAGATTTAAAATAAAAATTATAAGCATTATTTTGGAGGGGATATAAATGAATAACATACCAAAGGTTAAATTAGGAATAGTTGCAGTAAGTAGAGATTGTTTTCCAATGGAATTATCAGCAAATCGTAGAAAAGCTGTAGTAGAGGAATTTCATGGGGAAATATATGAATGTCCAGTAACAGTAGAAAATGAACTTCATATGAGAGAAGCATTAAAGGATATTAATGAAGCAGAAGTAAATGCTTTAGTAGTTTACTTAGGTAACTTTGGACCAGAAACAGCAGAAACATTATTAGCAAAAGAATTTAATGGACCTGTAATGTTTGTTGCAGCATCTGAAGAATCTGGAGATAACTTAATTGGTGGAAGAGGAGATGCTTATTGTGGAATGCTTAATGCTAGTTACAATTTAGCACTTAGAAACATAAATGCATATATACCAGAATACCCAGTTGGAACAGCAGAAGAAGTTGCAGAAATGATTAAAGAATTTGTTCCAGTAGCAACATCTTTAATTGGACTTAAAAACTTAAAAATAATATCTTTTGGTCCAAGACCACAAGACTTCTTAGCTTGTAATGCACCAATTAAGCAATTATATAATTTGGGAGTAGAAATTGAAGAAAACTCTGAATTAGATTTATATGCTGCATTTAATGATCATAAAGATGACCCTAGAATTCCAGAAGTAATTGCAGACATGGAAAAGGAGTTAGGCGAAGGAAACAAAATGCCTGGTATCCTGCCAAAGCTTGCACAATATGAGCTTACATTATTAGACTGGATGGAAGCACATAAGGGTTCTAGAGAATTCGTAGTATTTGCAAATAAATGTTGGCCATCATTCCAAACTCAATTTGGATTTGTTCCATGCTATGTAAACAGTAGATTAGCAGCAAAAGGAATACCAGTATCTTGTGAAGTTGATATTTATGGTGCATTAAGTGAATACATTGGAACATGTATAAGTCAAGATGTCGTAACTTTATTAGATATCAATAATACAGTTCCAAAAGATATGTATGAATCAGAAATTAGAGGAAAGTTCAACTACACATTAAAAGATACATTTATGGGCTTCCACTGTGGAAATACAGCAGCTTGCAAGCTTACAAGTTGTACTATGAAAAACCAAATGATTATGGCAAGAGCTTTAGAGCCAAATCAAGAGCCAAACATTACAAGAGGAACTCTTGAAGGAGATATCCTTCCTGGAGATATCACTTTCTTTAGATTACAAAGCAATGCAGATGCTGAACTTACTGCATATGTTGCAGAAGGAGAAGTATTACCAGTTGCTACAAGATCCTTTGGAGCTATAGGAATATTTGCAATTCCTGAAATGGGAAGATTCTATAGACACGTGTTAATAGAAGGAAGATATCCTCATCATGGAGCTGTTGCATTTGGTCACTTTGGAAAGGCCATTTATAACTTATTCAGATACTTAGGAGTGAAAGAAGTAGGATTTAATCAACCTAAGGGAATGTTGTACAAAAACGAAAATCCATTTATAAAATAATAATATAATACTATAATAATTTTATTTTACACAAATGGCTGTATTCTCATCAAATACAGCCATTTTTCTTTTTAAAAAAGTCTAAATTAAATAAAATATGTCTATAATAAAAGTTTCCATACTGCATAATTTCACAAAAAAATTAGACCTGGCATAATATATATAATAGTATTAACAAGGAGTTGAAAGTTATTGATATACGGGCTAGTATTAGCAGGAGGAAAAGGTACAAGACTTTATCCTTTATCGAGATCAAGTAAGCCTAAACAATTTTTAAAAGTTATAAATAACAAAAGTTTTCTACAAAATACAGTAGATAGAGTTTCTCCTTTAATTAAGAAGGATAATATTTATGTGGTTACTAACAAAGATTATGAGGACAAAATAAAAGGTGAATTACACAATATAAATCCAAATAATATTTTTACAGAACCACAAAACAAAGAAACTGCAACTTGTATAGGTTTATCTGCCGTTAAGCTTTTAAAAAAAGATGGAGATGCCATTCTGGTTGTGTTACCTTCAGATCACCATATAGAATATGAGAAGGTTTATATAGAAACATTAGCACAGGCTGTAGATATAGCAAATAAAAGAAGAGGTATAGTTACGCTAGGAATAACTCCAACAAGAGCTGAAACTGGATACGGATATATTGAAATGGGTCAAAGGATTCAGTCATCTGAAATACCTACTTATAAAGTTGCTAGATTTACTGAAAAGCCAAATATTGAAGTTGCGAAAGACTTTTTATTAAAAGGAACTTATTTATGGAATTCAGGAATGTTTGTATTTAGAGCAGATGTAATATTAAGAGAAATAGAAAAATATTTACCACAATTATACAAATCATTGATGGAAATATACAAGCATATTGGAGAAGAAGACGAGGAAGAGGTTATTAATGAACAATATTCATTAATAGATGGAATATCAATAGACTTCGGGGTTATGCAAAAAACAAGAAAAGCTTTTGTAATAAAAAGT
Source organism: Clostridiaceae bacterium AF10-41 (assembly GCA_027686065.1). Lineage (GTDB taxonomy): Bacteria > Bacillota > Clostridia > Clostridiales > Clostridiaceae > Clostridium. Next base: position 41,227 of record JAQCTH010000021.1, on the reverse strand, counting down.
GATTTTATATGGGATGATATAGGCAGTTTTTCAGCCTTGAGCAGATATTTAGAAGAAGAGAAAAATAATAAGATAAGCAACAATGTATATCTTCAAGACAGTGAAAATTGTGCAATATTTGGAGATAAAAATTTAATAATAGGTCTTGGAATAAAAGATTTAGTTATAGTAGATGCAGGTGATGTTATATTGATAATGGACAAGAATAAGGACCAAGAAATAAAACACTTGTTAAATGATTTGACTAATAAACCTGAATATGAAGACTACATTTAAAATGAAAGAATTTCAAAGATAATATTTTTATGATTTAGATATGTTAAATTATTTTATTAATTATCCATTATCCATTATCAGTTATAAAATAGAGGGGATTGTGCTCCTCTATTTTTTATTGTATTTAGAATATTACCGTTTATACATAACATCATAAACTTAACAGAAGGCAAGAGCTTTAGTAAGTCTTATGATTGACGTAGTTAACCATTTATTTTTAGATATACAGATAAATTTTATAAAAACAAGTGAAAGTGAGATGTCTAAAATAAATATAAAATCGGCAAAAGGAATAATGGAATTGCAGAAGTACTAAAAGTAAAAGAATCCACCAATACTAGAATTCTTTCTTCAATGTTATCTTCTGGGCAGTCTATTACTCTAATAACCAATTTACCATTTGAAATTTGTATTTTCAGCTCTTTCTAATATCCATAATATAGTTATTGTTATTTGTTTACTCGATATTATATGAAAAAATAATGGAGACTTCTTAAGTTTTGATGTTGCATTTGACAGGTGGTCCTGATTAACTTAGATAAGTAGTTTATATTAATCTTAAGGGATTTAGATATTTATATATACAATATAATTAGAACCTTATAAAATTTTAAGAAAATAATTATATTTGATAGAAATGAAATTAATCATTCGTATTAATAGATGTAAAAGATTTTATAGGAGGAAGGATATGAAAGATGAAAAAATCGTTAAGTTTATTAAAAAGAGAGATGAGAGAGGATTAGAATTATTAATTGATACTTATGGTGGATTAATTACGTCTATAGTAAGAAAACATTTATATAATCTTTATGATAAACAAGAAGAATGTATTAATGATGTTTTATTGGCTGTTTGGAATAATATTAATAGTTTTGATAATTCGAAAAATTCATTAAAAAACTGGATAGCTGCAATATCACAATATAGGTCTATTGATTATAAGCGGAAATACTTGAAATTATTTAATGAAGAGCTTGATATAAAGCAAGTTGAAAACAATCTTTTTATAGACAGTAGAATTATTCAAGAGGAACTAAGTGATGAGATAGAAGAATTATTAATCTTTTTAAAACCAGAAGATAAAGAATTATTTATAAAAAGATATATAGAAGAAAAATCTATCCAAGAATTAGCTCAAGAAACAGGTATTAAAGAAGATGTAATTTATAATAGGTTATCTAGAGGTCGTAAAAAGTTAAGAAAAAAATATAAAAATTTAACTATTGGTTAGGAGGGATAATGAAATGAAAAATGATTATGAATTACTAAATGAAACTAAAATTGATTTTAGTAAATATGAAAATATTGAACTTAATGATTTAGAAAAGAAGAAAATTAAAAATAGGTTAAGAGGAAAAATTCATATTAAAAAGAAATATAACAGAAAGATAATAGCGGCAGCATCGACAGTATTAATAGTAGGAGCTATGACTATTAATACAACAGTAGTTAGAGCCACCATAGGACAATTAGGAAACAAATTAGAACAGTTTCTTGGTATTAAAAATAATAAAGTTTATGATGACTATAAAAAGGTTATAGGAAGTAGCGTTAAAGATAAAGATATTACATTTACACTAAATGAATTTTTGCTAAAGAAAGATACGGCGATAGTTAATGTAAAAGTTGATACTAGAGAATTTAAAAAAACTAAAGTAATTACAATTTTCCCTAATATATATATAGATGGTGAAAAGATTAGTAAAGGAGGATCAACAACATATAAATATAATGATGATGGAACATATGAGATGCTTCATCAGATAAAATTAAAAAATATAGATATAAATAAAGATATGAAGGTAGATATAGAGTATTCAGGTGGAGAGTATAAGCAAAATGGCAAGGAGAAGGGAATTTATGGTAATTGGATATTTAGTATTAATGATAATGGAGAAAGAATAACTCAAAATACTAAAGATATAGATATAAATAGGGTAATTGATTTAGGAAATGGATATATATATAGTATAAAAAGTATTGTAGTATCACCAATTGATATAGTATTAAAATATAATACTACGCTAATGGATGAGAAAAAAATAAAAAACGAAGAATATAAATACAGAGATATATCATTTACAATAATGGATACTAATAAAAATGTATTAATATTAGAAGAGGGTATGACTTCATCTGGAAATATGATTACAGGCTATATTGAATGTAGCATGTTCCTAGATAAAGAGGTACAAGACAAGTTGTTGATTGTTCCATATAAGGGACCTGATCGAAAATATGAGTCTGTAGAAGAGTTAATAAAGGATAGAGAATATATTTTTGATGAGGCAATAGAAATAGAATTAGAGTAATAAAATTAAGGCGATTAAAATGTGGTATTTAGGAAATGAAGCAACTTAGGTAGATTAATAAAATATATTGAAGTATATAGAAATAGTGAAAGATGTCAAAGCTGTTTTTAAAGAAAAAATGATGAATTACAATATTCAAAGACATCAAGTGGATATATGTAAGTTTGTGTTGACTTGGAGCGAAGCGACGGAAAAAGCAAATTTATGTATATCCACTTTTTTATTTTAACTATTTTTATGTAAACATATTCTATAAAATCTATGATAAAATATATATATAGTGATTAATTAAATTAAGGAGGATTAAATTTGGGAAATGGAGTAAGTATTCAGTGTAAAAAGTGTGATTATAGTACTACGTTGTTTGAAGGATTGGGGAGTAGAACTCAAGACTTTGAAATATTTAGACGAGAGCTTACTAAAAAAGAAAATGAAATCATAGATCTTATAATAAATAATAATAATATAAATAAGATATTTTATTACAATGTGTACACAAAGTGTGAGAAATGTGGAGATTTAGCAACAGTTCCTTATGTTGAAATTAATTATGATAATAATAAAGTGTTTAAATTAGATTATGAATGTAAAGTATGCAAAGGTAAATGTAATTTGATAAGTGAAGAAGAAGTAGTAAATAGCAAATGTCCAATTTGTAATTATGAACATCTTCAGAGTGTTAGAAACATATTTTGGGATTAGTAATAAAAAAATTTGCGGATATATTTAAAAACTATATTAATAGTTAGCAATTAAAACTAATTATTGAATCTTTTAGGCTTTATGATAAAGATAGAGAAGTATTAATTTTCTCTATCTTTAATTATTATATTTGAATTGTTTAAAAATAGATTCATTTTATGCTTTTCTTAAGTTTAACTTAATATTAAAAATTTGAATTTAAAATATAAATAATTTATTGTATAATCAAAGAAAAAATTAGGAGATGATTAAATAATGGGTGTAGAGAAGAAAAGAGAGTTTATAATAAATACAATATATTTTTTAATTATTGCAGCAATAATCTATATAACAATTAAATATGGACTTGGCTGGTTTTTACCATTTGTAGTTGGTTTTGGAATAGCATTTATATTAAAACCATTAATTAATTTTATATCAAAAAAGCTACGAATTAATAGAAAAGTTGTTGCTGGAATAACTGTATTAATATTCTATACAACGGTAGGGGCACTATTTACCTTAATTATGGTTAAGATATTTGTAGCATTAAAAGAAGTTTTTATGAAGTTACCTAATATATATATAACAACGATAGAACCTTCAATATTTCAAATATCAAGTAATTTCGAAGAAATATTAGTGAAATTAGACCCAGCTTTAATGCAAGCTATTAGAGATATGATATCTTCCTTAACTAAATCATTAGGAACAATAATAACAAATATATCATCTGGAGTGGTTTTGTTTGTATCATCAACAGTTTCAACAGTACCATCATTTTTTGTTTTAGTAATATTCTCAATTATATCATCTTTCTTTTTTGCAATGGATTATGTGAGTATTACAAGTTTTATAACAAGACAATTTTCAGAAAAAAGTTCAAGTATTATATTTGAAGTAAAAGACTATATAGTTGGAACTTTATTTAAGTTTATAAAAGCTTATTCAATAATTATATCTGTAACATTTATAGAACTAGCAATAGGACTTTCAATTTTAAAAATTGAAGGAGCAATTACAATAGCTCTTCTTATAGCCTGCGTAGATGTACTACCAGTACTTGGAACTGGTGGAATAGTGATTCCTTGGATATTAATAGAATTAATTAGAGGTAACATAGCTTTAGCAATAGGATTAACAATACTTTATGTTGTAATAACAATAGTTAGAAATGTATTAGAACCAAAGGTTGTAGGACAACAAGTAGGGCTGCATCCATTAATAATGCTTATGTGTATGTTTATAGGTGTAAAGATATTTGGATTCCTAGGATTGTTTGTATTACCAGTAATAGTTATAATATTAAAAAATCTAAATGATAGCGGGAAAATACATATATTCAAATAATTATAAAAAAACTAAAAATGTCTGAAGTTAAAAATATATTTTAATAAGTAATAAAATAAATAATAAAAAATAAAATTAACAAAAAATGGATAGTTATTTATAATAGTTAGTAAAGATAATTTAAATCTTATATGATAATAAGTGGTCACATATACAGAAAAACATATTTGTTTTCTATTTGAAATAGTATTATCATATAAATATAAAATAAAAGCGAGGTGAGAAACTATGATGATGAATACTCACAAAGCTTTAGCACAAAAATTCATAAATAGTGTAGAAGAAGATAAAGTTTTTATAATAAATGAGGGACATTTTATATGGGGTAATTTAAAACCTGATTCTGTATCAAAATATAAATTTAAAAAACATTATATAGATGAAAGTTTTGATATGATTACTAAAAAAATAGAATTTTTATCTTCGTTAACATTGGATGATATTTATAATAGGTATTCACCAAATAAATTTAATCAAGAACTAGGTGTTGTATGTCACTTCTTATGTGATTATTTTTGTATTCCTCATTTTCAAAGATGGGAATTTAAAAGTGCTAATGCTATGAAAGAGCATGTACTATATGAAAATGACTTAAATAAATTTTCTAAAGATTATAATATTAAACAAGATATAAATTATCATCTAACCTCAGAAGAAATAAGAAAATATATTATGAAGTTACAAAAAGAATATGAAGGTAAAATTTCTTATGAAAAAGATTTACTTTTTGCTAGTCATATTTGTACAACAGTTATAAATATGGTACTAAATGAAGTAGTTTTAAATCAAAAATTAAAAGAGCATATAGCTTTAGTTATATAGAGAGTCATTGACTCTCTATTTTTTTTTAAAGTTTTAATTAGAATATCACTATAATGGTTGACATTTTCCTGAAAGGTAGCATATAATATTATTAAACAAACATATGAACAATTGCTCATATGTTCAAGGAGGATATTATGGAAGAAAATAGATTAGAAAGTTGTAATTGTACAATAATTCATAAAGATGTTGTTGAGAAAGTAAAAGAGTCTATACCAAATGAAGAAAATTTATATGATTTAGCTGACTTATTTAAAGCTTTTAGTGATTCCACAAGAATAAAAATATTATGTGCTTTATTCCAAGCGGAATTATGTGTATGTGATTTAGCAGCATTATTAAATATGACACAATCAGCAATTTCACATCAACTAAGAGTATTGAAATCAAATAGATTAGTTAAATTTAGAAGAGACGGAAAAGTTATATATTATTCATTAGCAGATGATCATGTTAAGCATATATTTGATGAAGGATTCAAGCATATTATAGAATAAGAAAGTGGTGAAAAGTATGAGTAGTAATGAAGTAAAACTAATTTTATCTGGATTGGATTGTGCAAATTGTGCAAATAAAATAGAAACAAAAGTAAATAACTTAAATGGTGTTAAGGAAGCTACTTTAAATTTTGCAACATCTACTTTAATCATAGAGCTAAATGGAACAATAGAAAGAGAAGATGCAATTAAAGAAATAAAATCTATAGTAAATAAATTAGAGCCAGGTGTTAAAGTATTTGATAAGGATGAAAATAGAGCAATTAACAAAGAAGATGTTAAGAAGTGTACAAGTGAGTCTTGTTGCAAAACAGAAAATGATATTGATAAAGAAATTCATAACCATAATGAAAAACATTCACACAGTCATTCACATGAACACTCTCATGGACATTCACATGAACACTCTCATGATCATTCTCATGGGAATGCAATAGGCCTAAAGGAAAATCTTAGATTGATAATAGGGGTTGTAATTTATGTACTTGCTATAATTTTCAAAGAAGAGTATCCTATATCAATAATTCTTTTTGCTAGCAGTTATGTTTTAATTGGAGGAGATGTAGTTTTAACTGCTTTTAGGAATATATTAAGAGGAGAAGTTTTTGATGAAAACTTTCTAATGACAGTAGCAACTTTAGGAGCATTTTTTGTAGGAGAATTTCCAGAAGGAGTAGCTGTTATGTTATTCTATCAAATAGGAGAGATATTCCAATCATATGCAGTTAATAAGTCAAGAAAATCAATTACTTCACTTATGGATATAAGAGCTGACTATGCTAATCTTATAAAGGATGGTAAAGAAGAAAAAGTTAATCCGGAAATAGTAAATATAGATGATTTAATAATAGTAAAGCCAGGGGAAAGAGTGCCATTAGATGGTATTGTAATAGAAGGAATAAGCTTTGTTGACACATCAGCACTTACAGGAGAATCAGTTCCAAGAGAGGTTTTAGTAGGAGAAGATATTTTGGCAGGCTTTATAAACACTAATGGTGTTTTAAAGGTAAAAGTAACTAAGAGCTTTAAAGAGTCAACAGTTTCTAGAATTCTAGAATTAGTAGAAAATGCTTCTAATAAGAAGGCACCTACTGAAAAGTTTATTACTAGATTTGCTAGAGTATATACTCCAATAGTTGTATTTTCAGCAATAGCATTAGCAATAATACCTCCTTTAGTAATTAAAGATGCTAATTTCTATGATTGGATTTATAGAGCATTAATATTTTTAGTAGTATCTTGTCCTTGTGCATTAGTAGTTTCAATTCCTCTTGGACTATTTGCAGGAATTGGTGGTGCATCTAGAAAAGGTATATTAGTTAAAGGCGGAAATTATTTAGAAGCACTTAAAGATGTTAATACTGTTGTTTTTGATAAAACAGGAACATTAACTAAAGGTGTGTTTAAGGTAACAGAAATAAATAATGTTGATATATCTAAAGAAGAGTTAATAAAGGTTGCAGCTATTTCAGAAAGTTTATCAAATCATCCGATAGCACAATCTATCATAAGAGAATATGGAAAAGAAATAGATTCACAAAAGTTAAGTAATTATGAAGAAATATCAGGACATGGAATCAAAGCATATATAGATTCTTTAGATGTATTAGTAGGAAACTATAAACTAATGGAAAAGTATAATATAAAATATAATAATGTAGATTCAATTGGAACAATAGTTCATGTAGCAATAAATAATGAATATAAAGGTAATATAGTAATTTCTGATGAAATAAAAGAAGGCTCTAAATCAGCAATAGAAGGATTGAAGAATATTGGTGTATCTCAAACAGTTATGTTAACTGGAGATAACAAGTCAGTAGGAGAAAAAGTAGCAGCATTAGTAGGTGTTGATAAAGTATTTGCTGAATTATTACCAGGAGATAAAGTTGAAAAGGTGGAAGAGTTAATTAAAAATAATACAACTAAAGGAAAAGTTATATTTGTGGGAGATGGAATAAATGATGCACCAGTTTTAGCAAGAGCAGATATTGGAGTTGCTATGGGTGGTATAGGATCAGATGCAGCTATTGAAGCAGCAGATGTAGTACTAATGAAAGATGATCCTGAAGCTTTAGTTACATCAATTAAAGTAGCAAGAAAAACAAATAAGGTCTTATGGCAAAATATAATCTTTTCATTAGGAGTAAAACTTCTTGTATTAATTTTAAGTGCTTTCGGAATGGCAAATATGTGGGAAGCAGTATTCGCAGATGTTGGAGTTACTGTAATTGCGGTAATAAACTCAACAAGATGTTTAAAGTAAACAAAATTTGAAGAGGTAAACTTTTTTTATTGACAAATTTCATCATATTAAATATAATAAACTAGGTTGAGAACTTTTTAGGCAAAGGGAAGCATACAAGATCATTATCTTGTTTACAAAGTACGTAGAAGCTTTGTATAAATTAATAGACTTATGTATAACGGATCTGCTACGTTATACATAAGTCTTATTTTTTATTATTTTATAATAATATTAAAAAATAATAAAAATATAGAATTATAATAAAAAACATATTAAAATGGAGATAATAAAATATAAAGAGAGATAATATTATAAATTCATAAATTTTATAAGTTTCTTTAACATATGGTGGAATATGTTTTAAATTTTTAATAATAGTGGTAAAATAACTATTGTAAATAAGAATAGTATTATTTTAATATATAATAATAAAGAGGATTAGGAGAAGATTGTTATGGATAAGAAAAAGAATATTTCTATGGCTGTGATAAAAAGATTGCCAAAATATCATAGATATTTACAAGAATTATTAAGAAATGATGTTGATAGAATATCTTCAAAAGAATTAGGTGAGAAAATAGGTTTTACTGCATCTCAGATAAGACAAGATTTAAACTGTTTTGGTGATTTTGGGCAACAAGGATATGGGTATAACGTAAAAGATTTATATAATCAAATCAGCTTAATTTTAGGTTTGAATAAAGAATATAAAGGGATAATAGTAGGTGCAGGTAATATAGGGCAAGCGATAGCTAACTATAGTAGATTTTCTCAAATAGGATTAAATATTGAAGCTATTTTTGACGCGAATCCCAAATTAATAGGAATGAGAATAAGGGATATAGAGATTCAAGATATTGATGTGTTAAAAGATTATCTAGAAGATAATAAAATTGATATAGGTATAATTTGTGTTCCAAGAATAAATGCACAAAAGGTAAGTGACATATTAGTTGAAAATGGTGTTACAGGTATATGGAACTTTGCACCAGTAGATTTATTAGTACCAGAGGAAGTGACAGTTGAAAACGTTCATTTATCCGAAAGCTTACTAACATTGATATATTTACTACATGATAAGGATGAAAGTAAGTAATTACATTTTTTATTTGGATTAAATTACAAATAGTTATTGCAAAAGGAAATTTAACAGTTTATAATAATAATTGAAGCAAATGCTTCAATTATTTTTTGCTTTAGATTGTTATAAGATTAACAAATTGTTGATTTATGATACACACTAAAGTAAAAAGAATTACTTATAAATTTAGAAATATTCAGATAATAATCGTTTTTATTAAACAAATTTAATATAAGATAAGAGTATAAAGGAGGATTTATTGTGGAATTGAAAAATATAATTCTTGAAAAAGAAGGAAATCTGGCTATAGTTACAATTAATAGACCTAAAGCACTAAATGCATTAAATTCAGAAACTTTACAGGATTTAGATCTAGTTTTAGAAAACTTAGAATCTGATAAAAATATCTACTGTGTAGTTTTAACTGGATCAGGAGAAAAAGCTTTTGTTGCTGGAGCAGATATTTCAGAAATGAAAGATCTATCAGAGGAAGAAGGAAAAGAATTTGGCCTTTTAGGAAACAGAGTTTTCAGAAGATTAGAAAAATTAGACAAGCCTGTTATTGCAGCAATATCAGGATTTGCACTTGGTGGTGGATGTGAGTTAGCTATGGCTTGTGATATAAGAATAGCTTCAGAAAGAGCAAGATTTGCTCAACCAGAAGCTGGACTTGGAATAACTCCTGGTTTTGGGGGAACTCAAAGATTGCCAAGACTAGTTGGAGAAGGTAAAGCTAAAGAACTTATTTATACATGTGCAATGATAAAGGCAGATGAAGCTTTAAGAATAGGATTAGTTAATAAAGTTGTTCCACTAGAAAGCTTAATGGAAGAAGCAAGAGCTATGGCAAATTTAATAATAGCAAATGCTCCAATAGCAGTTAAACTTTGTAAAGATGCTATAAATAGAGGAATGCAAGTTGATATGGATAGTGCTATTGTAATAGAAGCAGAAGACTTTGGAAAATGCTTCTCTACAGAAGATCAAAAAGAAGGAATGACAGCATTTATAGAAAAGAGAAATAAAAACTTCTTAAATAAATAAAAAAATAACTATAACTAATTTACAATATTTAAAAGATAATTTAAGTAAAAAGGGTGCAATATCGAGGAGGTATAATAAATGAATTTTCAATTAACTAGAGAACAAGAATTAGTAAGACAAATGGTTAGAGAATTCGCTTTGAATGAAGTAAAACCAATTGCTGCTGAAATTGATGAAACAGAAAGATTCCCTATGGAAAATGTTGAGAAGATGGCTAATGTAGGAATGTTAGGAATTCCATTTGCTAAAGAATATGGTGGAGCTGGTGGAGACACACTTTCTTATATTTTAGCAGTAGAAGAATTATCAAAGGTTTGTGGAACTACAGGTGTTATATTATCTGCTCACACTTCTCTTTGTGCTTCATTAATAGACCAATTTGGAAATAAGGATCAAAAAGAAAGATATTTACCAGACCTTACAACAGGTAAGAAGCTTGGAGCATTTGGATTAACAGAGCCTGGAGCAGGTACAGATGCTGCTGGACAACAAACTGTTGCAGTATTAGATGGGGATCATTATGTATTAAATGGATCAAAAATATTTATAACTAATGGTGGAGTAGCAGAAACATTCATAATATTTGCTATGACAGATAAGAGCAAGGGAACAAAGGGAATTTCAGCTTTTATAGTTGAAAAAGCTTTTGAAGGTTTCTCAATAGGTAAAAAGGAAGATAAGCTTGGAATTAGAGCATCTTCAACAACAGAATTAGTTATGAGTAACTGTAGAGTTCCAAAGGAAAATTTAATTGGTCAAGAAGGCAAGGGCTTTGGTATAGCTATGAAAACTCTAGATGGAGGAAGAATAGGTATAGCAGCACAAGCATTAGGAATTGCAGAAGGTGCTTTTGAAGAAGCAGTTAATTATATGAAAGAAAGAAAACAATTTGGAAGACCATTAGCAGCTTTCCAAGGATTACAATGGATGATAGCAGAAATGGATACAAAGATTGAAGCAGCAAGACACTTAGTTTATAAAGCAGCTTTCTTAAAAGATGCAAAACTTCCATATTCAGTAGATGCAGCAAGAGCTAAGCTTTATGCAGCAGAAGTAGCTATGGATGTAACAACTAAGGCTGTTCAAATATTTGGTGGATATGGATATACTAAAGAATATCCAGTTGAAAGAATGATGAGAGATGCTAAGATAACTGAAATATACGAAGGAACTTCAGAAGTTCAAAAAATGGTTATTTCAGGAAACGCTTTAAGATAATAGGGGAGGATTTATAAATGAATATAGTAGTTTGTTTAAAACAAGTTCCAGATACAACAGCTGTTAAAATTGATCCAAAAACAGGAACTCTTATAAGAGATGGTGTACCATCAATAATAAATCCAGAAGATAAGCATGCTTTAGAAGCAGCTTTAACTTTAAAGGATAATGTAGGAGGAAGGGTTACAGTAGTAAGTATGGGGCCTCCTCAAGCACAAAATGCATTAAGAGAAGCATTATGTATGGGAGCTGATGAAGCTATACTTATAACAGATAGAGCTTTTGCAGGAGCTGATACATTAGCAACTTCAAAAACTTTAGCTGGAGCAATAAAAAAATTAGAGTATGACATAGTTTTTGCGGGAAGACAAGCTATAGATGGGGATACTGCTCAAGTTGGACCAGAAATTGCAGAACATTTAGATATACCTCAAGTAACATATGTTCAAGATGTTAAGGTAGAAGAAGATGGATTATTAGTAAATAGAGCTTTAGAAGATGGATATGAGTTAATAAAAGTTAACACACCAGTTCTTTTAACAGCTATAAAAGAATTAAATAAGCCAAGATATATGAATGTTAAATATATATTTGAAACAGCTAAAAAAGAAATACAAATTTGGTCAGCAGATGACTTAGAAGTGAATAAAGAAGAGTTAGGGCTTAAAGGTTCACCAACAAAAGTTAAGAAATCAATGACTAAAGAAGCTAAAGGTGCTGGAGAAATAATAAATGAAATCCCACAAGAGGCTGTAAAATATGTATTAGGAAAATTAAAGGAAAAGCACTATATCTAAGATATATGGGAGGTAAAAAAGATGAGTATGGCAGATTACAGAGGCGTTTGGGTATTTGCTGAGCAAAGAGAAGGGGAACTTCAAAAAGTTTCTTTAGAATTACTTGGTGAAGGAAGAAAAATTGCTGACAAATTAGGAGTAAAATTAACAGCATTAATATTAGGAGATAATATTAATCATTTAGCAGATACATTAGGAAGACACGGAGCAGATGAAGTTATAGTTGCAGAAAATGAATTGTTAAAACACTATACAACTGATGGTTATACAAAGGTTATTTGTGACTTAGCAAATGAAAGAAAACCAGGAATTTTATTTATAGGTGCAACTTTCATAGGAAGAGATTTAGGACCAAGAGTAGCTGCAAGATTATCAACAGGATTAACAGCTGATTGTACAGTTCTAGATGTTGATGTTGAAAAGGCTGACTTATTAGCTACAAGACCAGCATTTGGTGGTAACTTAATGGCTACAATAGCTTGTCCTGACCATAGACCTCAAATGGCTACAGTAAGACCAGGAGTTTTCTCAAAGCTTGCTGATGAAGATAGAAACTTTACTATAGAAAAAGTAGATGTTGAATTACAAGATTCAGATATAAGAACAAAAATAATTGAAATAGTAAAAGAAGCAAAAGATATTGTTGACATAAGTGAAGCTAACTTCATCGTATCAGGTGGTAGAGGAGTAGGTTCAAAAGAAAACTTTGTTATTTTAAAAGAATTAGCAGATGCACTAGGTGGAACAGTAGCAGGTTCAAGAGCGGCTGTAGAAAATGAATGGATAGAAAGAGATTATCAAGTTGGTCAAACAGGTAAAACAGTAAGACCTACTATATATATAGCTTGTGGTATTTCAGGAGCAATACAACACGTTGCTGGTATGCAAGATTCAGATTTAATAATAGCTATAAATAAAGATGCTACAGCTCCAATAATGAAAGCAGCTGATTATGCAATAGTTGGAGACTTATTAAAAGTTGTACCAGAAATGACAGCTCAAGTAAAAGCACTTAAGGAAAATTAAAGAAAGAAAGTGGGAGGGTTTTGAAGATGGAAAAGATTTTTGTAATAGGCGCAGGTACTATGGGAGCAGGAATAGTTCAAGCTTTTGCTCAAAAGGGATATGAAGTAATAGTTAGAGATATAAAAGATGAATTTGTTGAAAGAGGAATAAACGGAATCAACAAAGGATTAACTAAGTTAGTTGCTAAAGGAAAAATGAGCGAAGAAGATAAGGAAGCTATACTTTCAAGAATAACTGGAACTACAGATTTAGCTCTTGCTGAAGATTGTGATTTAGTAATAGAAGCTGCAGTTGAAAATATGCAAATCAAAAAGCAAATATTCGCTGAATTAGATGGGATTTGCAAAGAATCTACTATATTAGCTTCTAATACATCATCTTTATCAATAACAGAAGTTGCATCAGCAACAAAGAGAGCTGATAAAGTTATAGGTATGCATTTCTTTAATCCAGCACCTATAATGAAGCTAGTAGAAGTAATTAGAGGAATAGCAACTTCTCAAGAAACTTTTGATGCTGTTAAGGAATTATCAGTAGCAATAGGTAAGGAACCAGTAGAAGTAGCTGAAGCTCCAGGATTTGTTGTTAACAGAATACTTATCCCTATGATAAATGAAGCTACTTTTATCCTTCAAGAAGGAATAGCATCAGTTGAAGATATAGATACATCAATGAAATATGGTGCAAATCATCCAATGGGACCTTTAGCATTAGGAGATCTTATAGGATTAGATGTATGTTTAGCTATTATGGATGTTTTATACAATGAAACAGGAGATAGCAAATACAGAGCAAGCAGTCTTTTAAGAAAATATGTTAGAGCTGGATATCTTGGAAGAAAAACTGGAAGAGGATTCTATAATTACTAAGATTCCAATATAAAAATATAATTTTATTGTTGAGGCTTATAAAGATAGAGAAATTTGTTTAATTTCTCTATCTTTATTTATATACAATTCAATATTTATATAATTAGTATAAATATTGAATATTCTACTTAAATTATATAGATTATTATTAAGTATTAATTATCCATTTTTGTTTGTAATATGATATAATTTATGAAGATAAAAATTATTATATTCAGATGTACTTTTAGGGGAAAGGATAAGTGAGTTAGAATAGTTTTTTATATCTCGGGGATAAATAATATATTAAGGATATATTAATTACATTTATGAGGTGAGGAAATGGATTTCAAAAATACAATATTTGAAGATAACAAGGTAATAATACAAGGCGTAAAGAACTTTAATATAAAACAAATATTAGAGTGCGGGCAATGCTTTAGATGGGAAAAAATAAGTGATAATAATTATATTATTATTGCGTATAGAAGAGTTATAGAAGTAATACAAAATAATGATGAGGTTGTTATATTAAATTCAAATGAAGAAGACTTTAATAATATATGGAAGAATTATTTTGACTTAGAAAGAAATTATGATGAAATAAAAGATGTTCTTGCAAAAGATGAAATACTTAGAAAAAGTGTTGAATTTGGATATGGAATCAGAATTTTAAATCAAGATCCATTTGAAATTCTTATAAGTTTCATAATATCAGCTAGAAATAGTATTCCATCAATAAAGAAAACTGTTAAGAAGATATGTGAAAAATGGGGAGATAAAGTAGAGTATAAAGGAAATGAATATTATACATTTCCAATGCCAAAAGCAATTAAGGAAGCCAAACTAGAAGAAATACAAGAAACAGGAGCATCTTTCAGAAGTAAATACATAGTTGATACAATTAAAAAAGTAAATGAAGCTATAGAAGTAAAAGAAGATATGAAGGCAAGTCCTAGCAAGTACGAAGAAAGACCTGAAATATTAGATTTTGATTTAGAATATATTAAGTCATTGAATGATGATGAATGTCATATAGCCCTACAAAAATTTATGGGAGTAGGAGCTAAAGTAGCTGATTGTATAATGCTATTTTCAATGGCAAAACATTCATCATTCCCAGTAGACGTATGGGTCAAAAGAGCTATGATTCATTTTTATGTAGCACCAGATGTATCTTTAAATAAGATGAGAATATTTGCAAGAGATAAATTTGGAGCATTATCAGGAATGGCTCAGCAATATTTGTTCTATTACGCTAGGGAAAATAAAATTGAAGTTTAAATTTATATAGTTCACAGCGCATAGTTCACAGTTGTTTTGATTTTATAGGTAACAGGGAACAGGCTCAATTATAGTTTGCTACAATTAACTAAATTTTAATGTCACTCACCAATTTATCGTAGCCTTTATATTTGCATTTTATGACTATTGGAATTTAATAATAATAAATATATAATTAAATTGATAAGTTTTAATATAAAATATAAAGTAAGAAATGTAGATTATAGATAATAAAGTGAGTAATAATACATTTAATATGCTTAATCAAATAATATAAATATTGTAGGGGGAAAAACAATGTATTATTTAGGAATTGATGGTGGAGGCACTAAAACAAAATACCTATTAGTAAATGAGGGTTTACAAAAGGTATGTGAAAGAGAAGGATCAACTATACACATTCATCAAGTTGGTGTAGAAGGAATAAAAAGCCAGCTTAAAGAAAATATTTCAAAGATATGTGAAGAAGTAAACATATCTACAAAAGATATTGCTTATGCTTTTGCTGGGGTACCAGGGTATGGTGAAAGCTTAGATGATATGGTAAAAATTGATAAAGCAATAAAGGAAGTTATGGAAGTACCATATTCAATTGATAATGATGCTGTAAATGGATGGGCTGGAGGAACTGCTTGTAAGCCAGGAGTAAATGTAGTGGCAGGTACAGGAAGTATAGCTTATGGAAGAAATGCAGAAGGAAAGCTTGCAAGGTGTGGTGGCTTTGGACCAGGAATAGGTGATGATGGAAGTGCTTACTGGATTGCTTTAAGAACTATTAATGAATATACAAGGCAAAAAGATGGAAGAAGTGAAAAAACAGTTTTAGTTGATATATTAGAAAAGGAATATAACATATCATATAAATATGAAATAGTTGATATTGCATTTAACAGATTAAAGTTCAATAGAACAGAACTGGCTAAATTCTCAACAATATGCTTTTTAGCAGCAGAAGCAGGCTGTTTAGCTTGCAAAAAAATATTTGAAGATGCGGCAAGGGCTATATTTGAGCATATATATGCTATATCAAAGGAACTGAATTTCAACGAAGAATTTGTTGTTTCATATACTGGTGGAGTTTTTAAAGCAGGTAAGCATGTTTTAGAGCCGCTAAATGAAATGATAAAGGAATCTGGATTAAAGTGTTACTTGCAAGAGCCTGAACTTGATCCTTGGAATGGATCTGTATTATTGGCATATACTTTAGCTGGTAATACTGTACCGCATAATGTAAAAGAAATATTAAAATAAGAGTATAAGATATAGTTAACACACAGTTTTTTCAGTTAAGAATTCACAGTGCACAGTTCACAGTTTTTTCTAGTTTACAGTGCACTGTGAACTAAAAAAGAGGACTGCTAGTAAATAGCAAGTCCTCTTTTTATTTATATTAAGCCCACATTGTGAATCCAAATAAGTGGCCAAGTAAAGCACCAACTATTCCAAGTACAAGTAATAAACCTATACATGCAACAGGAGTCCATTTTCTTTTCTTAATTAAGTAGAATAACATTAATGTTAAAGCTAGTGGAATCATTTGAGGAAGAACACCATCTAATATATTTTGTATATTAATTGGAGCTTCTCCATTTGGTATTTCAATGGCTAATTTTGTTGCACCATAGTTTGAAGTAAGTGCTCCAACTATGAATACACCTAGCATAGAAGCTGAACGTGTAAATTCTTTTGCATTTTTAGTTAAGATATCAATTGCTTTTGAACCTAAGTTATATGACCAATGCATTAACCAATATCTAATACCAAATTGAACAGCATTAAATATTAACAAGAATAATATTGGCCCAGCTAAAGATCCACTAATAGCCATATTAGCAGTTATACCAGCAGTAATTGGAACTAATGTGAACCAGAAAATAGCATCTCCAATTCCACCTAAAGGTCCCATTGCAGCAACACGGACAGCACGAATAGTATTAGTATCAGCTTTTTGTTGCTCTAATGACATAATTATACCCATAACAAAAGTTACAAGGAATGGGTGAGTGTTAAAGAACTCTAAGTTGTGTTTCATAGATTTTGAAAGATCTTCTTTATCAGTATGAATCTTCTCTAATCCAGGTAATATTCCATATAACCATCCAGCAGCTTGCATTCTTTCATAGTTAAATGAAGCTTGTAAAAATAATGAACGCCAAACCATTTTGTTTAAAGTTTTCTTATCAAGTTGTTTGGCAGGAGTCAAATCTTTATATAATGTATTATTAGATTCCATCTTCGTCATCTCCTCCTATTCCTATATTTCCAACAGCAGATTTCATTTTTACATTAGTTTGGAAGTCATAAACGCATACTGCAATTCCAATAAATGCAATTATTAATAATGCTGATCCAGCTAAACCTTCTATTTTACCTATGATAGTTGCAATTGCAAACCCTGCAAAGTAAATTCCCCATAAGTCATTTGATAACATGATACGTAATAAGATTGCGAATCCAACATAACGCATCATTCCACCAGCAGCTCCAAGTCCTTTCATGAACCAAGCGTATTTATCAGAGAAGCTTGCTAGTGCATCTCCAGCAGCAGCGCCACCTACTAAACCTATAACAACTACAATTGCAAAGAATGCTCCTAAAGCAGCCATTGCAAAGTAGTTAAGTCCTACGATTCCTTTTGGATTTGCTTCATCTGCATATTTATCAGCCTTTGACATTAATGGTGACATAACTGTAAATAATAAAGTAACAGAATATTGTCCTATTAACGCAAATGGAACTGCTAGCCCAACTGCTGCCGTTGGTTCTAATTTTGAAGAAATGGCAAATACTACAGCCATTATTCCACCGATAACAGCGTTTGGAGGTTGAGCTCCTCCAACAGGCATGTTACCTATTGTCATTAATTGATAAGTACCACCTACAATAAGTCCAGTTTGTAAGTCTCCAAGAATTGCACCAATAACAGCTCCGGATACAATTGGTTGATACAATGATTCTAAGAAACTGAATTGGTCGATACCTGCAATAAATGCAAATACTGCAACCAATAGAATTTGTATAATATTAAAATCCATTTAGTATTCCCCCCGTATTAAATTATTTAAAAATCTTATCAATACTTTCTGAATTCTCAGTAGGAACTCTTTTAATTTCAAGTTCTACTCCTAATTCTTTTAGCCTTTTGAATGCAGCTACATCTTTGTCATCTACTGCAACAGAACCAGCCACTTGTCTTTTTCCTTCTGCCATATGCATGTTTCCAATGTTAACCTTCTTTATTGGTACTCCGCCTTCAACAAGTTTTAATACATCAGAAGGATTTTCACAAACTATAAATATAAGTTGTTTAGCACTAGCTTTATGAATTGTACTTATAGTTTTTTCTAATGTCCAATAACGAGTTGAAGCATAAGATGGTGCAGCCATATCCATTAGACCTTGTCTTAATTTGTCTCCAGCAACAATATCATTTGCAACTAGGATTAAGTTTGCACCTATTGATCCACACCATTGAGTTGCAACTTGACCATGTATTAATCTATTGTCTATTCTTGTTAATATAATATTTGGCATAATATCACCTCCCTTTTTATGAAAACATTTTGTTTCCACTAATATAAGAACATTATATAATTAAAACAAATAACAATCTTTATACTTTTTAGTATTTGTTTTATTGTTTTTAACAACGTTTACAAATTAGAATTAGTTTTGTAAAAATATAAATTAAGTGATATTATATAGTATATATATTGGTAATTTTAATTTAATATCTATTAGTGTTACCGTAATTGCAGCCTTACTTTAGATTTTATTGAATAAAAATAATTATGATAATATATAATGAATAAATTAATATATTATAAGGATAGATTAATAAAATGAATTTGATATTCAATAAACAGTAGTAAAAGTCTTATTAAAAAATGATCTTATCAATTTATAGTGAGGTGATGTATATGTATGATAAAACAACTAGTGCCCAATTTAGAAAGTATGGTTCAATTTATGATGAAGCTAAGGATATAAATAAAGATGATTTAATATTAAAGCAGATTGTAACTAGTGATAAAGTTATTTCTAGCTTGTATAAATTCTCAGAACCAACATATATAGAAATTGTTAAAGGCATGGCATCAATATTAATAAGTGAATCAAGTAGTGGCGATTTTAAATTGTTTGCAGTTCATAGAAAATTAGAGATTAAACCTAATATGTATTTTAATATTATTTCAATGACGGATCAAATTACTTTCAATTTAATAATACCATCTAGATATAACCTTAAACTTGAGTTTTTAAATCCTCCATATGTCTATAATAGAATATTACCTACTATAAACATCCCTGAAATAATGGCTTATTATTATACAATTAAAAGTCCAAAGTATAATTTTAAAGGGGAGAGACATAACTTATTCGAGTTAACATTTGTAGATAATGGGACTTTAAATACATCCATTGATGGTGTTGATTATACATTAAATTCATCAGATTTAATTATATATGGTAAAAACCAATTCCATACCCAATCCGTAAATAGTGATTCAGCTTGTTCATATTTAACAATTATGTTTGATATGGAATGTGATGATGATGGATTAATATGTAATAAAGTATTTCATTGTAGAAAAGAATTGTACAAGGCCGTAAGAACTTTTGCAAAAAATATATCAAGTACAATACCATATTCTGAAAATCTTATTTTAAGTAATTTTCACGAAATTATAATTAGATTATTTCAATACGATTATTTAGGTGTCGATGCTAGCAAGTTACCTAAGGAGTCACAGCAACACTTCCAAGATGAAATATTAGAAGGAATAGTAGAATATATTAATGAAAAGATAGCTTGTCCAATTAGTATTGAAGAGCTTTGTAGTAAGTTTTCAATTTCAAGGTCATCGCTACAGGTATTATTTAAGAATAATTTAAATATATCACCTAAAAAGTATATTAATGACTTGAAGCTATCAAAGAGTAAACAATTAATAAAGGAAAATAAATATACTATAAGTGAAATAGCGTTTATGTTAGGATTTAACTCAATACATTATTTTTCAAGGGCTTTTACACAACATTATGAAATAAGTCCTAGCGAATATGCACAAACTTTATTTAAATCATAGGAAAAGAGCTACCATTTGGCAGCTCTTTCTATTTATATAATATTTTGAATTGAATATCTAGATATAGTTATTACTGTATTTTTAGCAATTTCAACTTCAACTTTTTCTTTTTCAACAGATACTACTTTGCCATAGATTCCACCACAAAACATTACCTTCATTCCTGGTTTCAATTCAACATGAACATCCTTAAGTTCAGAGGTTCTTTTCTTTAAGTTTCTAGCTGATATAAATATTAGGATTAGAGCGATTATTCCTGCTAATACTGCAACAGTGATGCATGTCCACATAATTACTTCCCAATTTATCATATTAGATACCATCCTCACTTTCTTCATCTTCATGAACTATAAACTCAAACTTTACAACTCCACTTTTTGCTACTTCAATAGCAGATTCGGATAAAGATTCTAAATTATCTATAATATCTTTAGTCATTGATATTTCAAGAAGCATAGGTAAATTTGTACCGCCTATTACTTCAAGGGGTTTTTCTATTTGGGTTTTAACTTCAACTAAAGTTTTAAATGGCGAGCCTCCAGCTAAATCGGTAAGAGCTAAAATACTATCACAATTATTTAAATTTTCTAATGAAGCATAATATTTTTTTCTTAAATCTTCTATAGAATTTGTCTCCTCAAAATCAACATATTCTATATTGCAAGGTTCTCCCGCAATTAGCTTTAAAGATGTGCGTAATCCTGATGCAAAGTTACCATGTCCACTAATTATTAATCCTATCATTCCATCATCTCCTAAAATAATTATCAAATATGTTATAAAGTATTTAATATTAAAAAATATATAGTAATTATAATTATAATGAAGAGTAATTTAAATTCAATAAAGGTGTTGAAAGATATAATATATATGTTGAAAAGTGCAAATATTAGCTCATAAAACTTATGTATAATTATATATAAGTTGGATTGTGGGAGGGATGATATGTTAATACAAAGTAAAAGAATTTGGATTGCGGATCAATTTATTCCAGCTCAAATTGAGATTGATGATAATAAAATAGTTAATATCTATGATTACAATGAAAAGGAAGATGTAAATGATTATGGTACTAAAAGAATAGTACCAGGATTTATAGATATTCATTGTCATGGAGCTTATGGATTTGATACAAATGATGCAAATGAACAAGGATTAAGAAATTGGACAAAACGAATAGTAAGTGAAGGAGTCACTTCAATATTGCCTACTACTATAACGCAAAGTAAAGAAGTGCTTGTTAAGGCTTTAAGTAATGTGGCAAAGGTAGTAGAAGAAGGATATGATGGTGCAGAAATATTAGGAGTTCACTTTGAAGGACCTTATCTTGATTTAGAATATAAAGGAGCACAACCAAGAGAATATATAGTTAAGCCAACCATTAAAGAATTTCAAAACTATCAAAAGGCAGCTAAAGGATTAATAAAGTATGTAACTTTAGCAACTGAAACAGATGATGATTATTCACTTACAGAGTACTTATTCAATAATGATATAGTAGTAAGCATTGGACATTCAGCTTCAACATATGAGGAAGCAATAATGGCTTTTGCCCATGGTGCTAGATCACAAACTCATGTATATAATGGAATGACGCCTTTTAACCATAGAGAAAATGGGCTGGTAGGAGTTGCACTAAGAGTTAAAGGAATGTATGGTGAAATAATTTGTGATGGAAATCACTCTACAAAAACAGCTTTATATAATTTCTTTAACGCAAAGGGACCAGATTATGGAATAATGATTACAGATGCATTAATGGCAAAGGGGTATGAGCCAGGTTCCAAATTTATCTTTGGAGGAAATGAAATAGAAATATACGAAGATGGAAGTGCACACTTAGTAGGCACAAAGGGATTAGCAGGATCTACATTGAAAATGAATGATGGACTTAGAATATTAGTTGAAGATGCAATGGTACCGTTTAACTATGCTATCAATGCATGTACTATAAATCCTGCTAAGTGTTTAGGTATTGATAAACGTAAGGGAAGGATAGGAGTTGGATATGACAGCGATTTGGTTATTCTTAACAATGACTATTCGGTGCATCAAACATATTGTTTAGGAAAGGCGATGTTATAGTGAAAAAGAATATTGTAAATCTATCTGGGAACAATATATATTTAGACCTTTATGGAGATGCTGTTTATTATAATATTTTTAATAAAAATGGATATATAATATCAAAGCAAATGGAACAAAAATTCAAGATATTTTACTATAGATATTCAATTATATTTATTTTTATGGTACTAATGGGAGATTATTTTAAATCCTTACAAAATACATTTTTAGTTGGAATTGTAGTTACAGTTTTAGTAGAGATATACTTTAGGCGTATCTTCTTAAATAAATTAAAGGTCATAAAGAATTTCAAAAGAGAGCGTAAAACTTCAAAATTGGAAAGTATAGTTAATAGTAAGGAAAAAGAAAAAATAGTAATGAAAGCATGTGCATATGCTTTGTTAAGTGTTCTTCTAATTATAAATGCAATACAACAAAACTTTAATGTATTATTTTTAACTTTAAGCATATTAGGAGCATTATATAGCATTTATATAGGAATTATTAATGTTATTGCTTTTAGAAGAATAAAAAGATTATAAATCACTGATTTCATAAAGTTAATTTAATAAAATGGAAATTTTTAAGGTTTAAAAATTTCCATTTTATCTATAATGTAAATATGGTTTTCAATAAATTATATAAATAAAAAAAATTTTAACTTAACTGGTAATGACGACATTATCAGTTGGGATTTATATAATTAAGAAAGAGGTGATGCCATTTTAAATAAAGAATGAAAAATTAGGAAAATATATAATTTACATTTCTACTTTACAGAAAAAAGCTAATAAGATACTTTCTCTAATGGTAAATGATTTTAATTTACTAAAATTAAGAACTTAAAGATAAAGCAGTTAAAATACATAGGAATAAATACTATGAGTGTACTATAAGATTAATTTTATTAGTAAGTATAAATTAAAATAAATAGAAATTTAGGGGGAATTATGAGAAGAAAAGTAATAATAGCAAGATTAACTGCACTTGCTTTAATCGCGGCGCTAACATCAAGTCTTACAATTCAGACCACATCAGCTTATGCTTATTCAATAACAGCCAATTCTAATGAAGAAGGGCAATTTATTCAATCACTAGTAAATAACTACAGTACAATAGGAGGGGTTGAAAGTTATACTCAATCAGAAAATAAAGTTACTTTTCAAATGACCACTGGAGAGATGGTTAGAGTATCTTTCTTAGAAAATGATGTATTCAGAATATATATGGATCCAGAAGGTGATTTTCAAGAAGATCCAATTCCAAATTCAAAGGATCATATAACAAAAATTATTGATAAAACAGAGGATAAATATAATAAAGTAGCTCCAACAGTAGAAAATGGTAGCATAATAAAAGTCTCTACTGATACCATTGAATTAAGAATAGAAAAAGAAACTGGTAAAATGGAGCTTTTCAATAAGATAACAAATAAAACAATTTGGAAAGAGGCAGAACCATTAAAATATAAGTCTAACGAAACTATTCAAACTTTAGAAACTAATGATGATGAATATTTTTATGGTGGCGGACAACAAAATGGACGTTTTTCACATAAGGGGAAAACTATAAACATAAAAAATGAAAATAACTGGGTAGATGGAGGAGTTTCAAGCCCAACACCATTTTATTTTTCAACAAATGGATATGGGGTTATGCGTCATACATTTAAACCAGGACAATATGCTTTTGACTCAACCGAAAAGGGAAAAGTTATTACAAAGCATGAAGAAAAACGATTTGATGCTTATTATTTTGTGGACGATACTCCAACAAAGATTATTAATAAATTTACAGATTTGACAGGTAAACCAATATTATTACCAGAGTATGCATTTTATATAGGTCATGCCAATGCCTATGCTCGAGATTGGATCAATGATGCAACAGGACAAGAATCACAAACTCAAAAGCCAGGGTTTGATCGTCAAGAAACTTTAGCGGTAGACGCTATAAAAGTTATAGATGAGCATGTTAATAATGATATGCCTATTGGATGGTTTTTACCAAATGACGGTTATGGTGCTGGATATGGGCGAGCAGATACTATTGATGGAAATATAGATCTCTTAAAGCAGTTTGTTGATTACTCAAGGAGTAAAGGTATACAAGTGGGGCTTTGGACACAAAGTGATTTAAAACCAACTGGTACTGGACCTGCTTATCTTCAACGTGATATAGATAAAGAAGTTGGAGTTGCAGGAACTAATGCAGTTAAAACAGATGTTGCATGGGTAGGAGCTGGATATTCATTTGCTCTTAACGCAGTAAGACAAGCAGCGGAAGGAATAGAAAATAACTCTAAGGATGGTGCAAGACCTTTTGTTGTATCATTAGATGGGTGGGCTGGTACTCAACGTTACGCAGGTATATGGTCTGGGGACCAATATGGTGGTAATTGGGAATATATTCGTTTCCATATTCCAACTTATATAGGATCAGGATTATCAGGACAGCCTAACGTAGGATCAGATATAGATGGAATATTTGGTGGAAATAATTTGATTCAAACTCGTGATATTCAATGGAAGGCATTTACACCAATAGAAATAGATATGGATGGTTGGGGAAGTAATCCTAAAAAGCCTTATATATTTGGAGAACCATATACTTCAATTAACCGTATGTATTTAAAGTTGAAAGCAGAAATGATGCCATATAATTATACAATAGCGAATGAAGCAACTACTGAGGGAACTCCAATGATACGTGCTATGATGTTAGAATATCCTAACGCATATACCTATGGAACAAACACCCAATATCAATATATGTGGGGACCAAATTTATTGGTAGCACCTGTATATCAAAATACTGCAGCTGACTCAAAAGGAAATGATATACGTAATGATATATATCTTCCAGATGAAGATCAAATATGGATTGATTACTTTACAGGTAAACAATATAGAGGTGGAGGAGTATTAAATAACTTTTATGCACCTATGTGGAAACTTCCTTTGTTTGTAAAAAATGGCGCCATTATTCCTATGAATAATGAAAATAATACTCCAGATACAATAGATGATTCACAAAGGAAAATTGAAGTATATCCAAGTGGAGACACTAACTTTGAGATTTATGAAGATGATGGACTAACTACCGACTATAAAGAAGGAAAATCAGCAACAACAATGATAACTTCATCTGCTCCTAAAACAGGAAAAGGAAAAGCTGTAATTAAAGCAGGAGTATTAAATGGGGACTATGAAGGAATTGTTACAGAGAGGTCAACAGAATTTATAGTAAATGTTAGTGAAAAACCAACAGATTTATCATTAAATGTTGGAAGTGAAAAGGTTCAATTAACAGAGGCAACATCATTAGAAGAATTTGAAAATGGAACAAATGTATATTTCTATGATGCAAGTCCAAATCTTAATAAATATTCTACTGAAGGCTCAGAGTTTGAAAATATAGAAATTACTACAGCTCCTAAGCTTTATGTAAAATCAGAAAAAACTAACGTAAAAGTAAACGAAGTTGAATTAACAATTAATGATTTTATAAATACTCAAGAGATATCTAAGAATGAAGTTAATACAGACTTAAGTGTTCCTGCAAACTTTACTGCACCAGAAGAATCAATAACTCCAAATTCTATTACTTTAAACTGGGATAAGGTAGAAAATGCAGAAACTTATGAAATTGAAATTGATGGTATTGTGTATAAAAATATAACATCAAATCAATATATCCATAATAACTTAAATTTTGATACTGAGTATAACTATCGCATACGTAGTATAAACAAAGATGGTTATTCACCTTGGAGTGAAAATTTAGTAGTTAGAACAGCTTTAGATCCATATCGTAATGTTCCTAATGGAATGACAGTTAAGTGGACAGACGGGCACTATAGTAGTGATGTACCTGCTAACGCTGTAGATGGTAATGATACTTCTCAATTCCATTCAGCAGGAAATGCAATAGATAAACCATTTATAATTGATATGCAAAAAGCTTATCAAATTGAAAAACTAGATTTATTATTTAGAGCTAGTGGAAATGGTTCTGTAAAACGTGCAGAAATATACAGTAGTATAGATGGAGTAAACTATCAAAGGGTATTTACAAATGCAGCAAATTCAGGAAATGCAGCATGGACTACTGATGGACAAGTAAAAACTATAAACTTTAGTTCTCCAATAAAAGCTCGTTACTTTAAGATTGTAACAAAGGAATCTGTTGGTAACTTCCTAGCTATGAGAGAATTCCGTCCATATAAGGTAGATGGAACTAACGGACAAGTTGTTGGTGACTGGAATAATGGCGGAACAATAGAAGAGGGAGATTTGACATTCCTTCAAAACTATACAGGGTTATCATCTGTAGATGCTGATTGGGATTATGTTTCAATGGCCGATTTAAACTTCAACAATGTTATTGATGCTTATGATATTAGCTATGTTGCAAGCAAGTTAGAAGGTGGTGTGATACCAACTGATGGAGTAAGAGTTGCTGGAGATGTTATGCTAGTTCCAAGCAAAACAAGTATTTCAGCAAATGAAACATTTACTGTTGATATTGTAGGCACTGGATTATCGGATGTTAATGCGTTCAGTATAGAAATACCTTTAGAAGCAAGTGAATATGAGTTTGTTAAAACAGAAACTACAGTAGTAACAACTTCTATGAGGAATTTATCAAAGATTAGAATGCATAGCAATAATAAACAAGACCTTTATGTTGTATTTACAAATGTAGGTGATAATATCAAGGTTAATGGAACGGAGACAATTGCAAGAATTACTTTGAAAGCAAAAAGTGATATAAACTTTGCTTTAGCACCAACTAATGCCTTAGTAGTTGACAGTAACTTAAATTCTAAAAATGCAATTGCTAATATTACTAATCCAGATTCTCCATTACCAGAAGGACAAAATTCATTAGTGAAGATTGGAAAAGAAAGTATTACTGTAGCTGGTGATGAATCACAGTTACAAACAGGAATGGGATTAAGTAAATTGATTGATGGAACTACAAGTAGTGATGATTCTTCTCGTATGGATTTAAAGTGGGTATATACTCCAGATCAAGTGGATAAAGGTAAGCTTCCATTTGAAATGACATTTACTTTTAATGAGCCAAAGAAGTTTAGTAATTTCACAATTTACAACCGTACAGGTAGTGCTGCAGCATTAAAAAAGGTGAAAGCAATAGGTTATCTAAATGGTGTAGCAACTGATTTAGGTGAAAAAGTTAATTCCACAAGTGCAGTTGCAAAAACTATATATGAATTAAATAACCAAGTATTTGATAAGATTGTAATTACAGCTTTAGAATCTTTTAAAGATATAAATACCTTAGCAATCAATGAAATAGAGTTCTATGAACAAAAGCTTCAAACTCCATCATCAATAGAATTTTTAGAAAATACTCCAAACAATATATATGTAAATAAGCTAACACCAGTATTTGCAAAAGTATTACCTGAAAGTGCAAATAATTTAAACTATAGACTTACTTCAGCAAATGAAGAAATAGTAAAGGTTATCCGTATAGATAATGATAATTCAGTAACTTATTATCTAAGAGGAATTAAGTCAGGTACTACAAAATTAATAGCTACAACTGCTGATGGACAGTTAAGTGTAGAACATGAAATTACAGTAGCTGATGGATTTGATAAATCAAAGCTAGTTGAAGCTATTGAAAGTGCTAAGGCATATGAAAAACTTAATGAAATTTATACAGAGGAAACTTATTCAACTTTACTAGAAGCTATTAAAAATGCTGAAGAAGTATTAGAAAATGCAAAGAGCGAAGCGGAATTAAGCGCTCCAATCATATCAATAAGAACAGCAATAAATACATTAAGAGAGCGTGATACGGTTGATGAAGATAAAATAGACTTTAATAAATTAGAAGCTATATATGCAACTACAGAAGCTGATGATGATTTTAAAGTAAATGCTGTAGATGGAGATGAAAATACAATATGGCATTCAGGATATCAAGCTAGTGATAAGTTACCAGTTTCAATTATAGTTAAGTTAGACAAAGCTTATGACCTTAATCAGATAGATTATATGCCAAGACAAAATAGTAAAAATGGTCATGTAACTGAGTATTTAATTGAAATTAGTATAGATAATGAAAACTGGGAAGCAGTTAGAACTGGTACATTTAAGGAAGCAAGTGATGGTTCAGGATTGGAAAATAAAGGATATAATCCAATACGATTCAATACAACTAAAGCTCAATATGTTAAATTTACTGCGTTAAAAACTCTAGGTGATACTCGTGATAAGTATGCTAGCATAGCTGAACTTAGATTCTATGGACAAATAGCTCCTATAGCGGCAGAAAACATTACTTTAGAGAATACTGAGTTAAATATTAGTGGAAACACTACTCAAAAGCTAATTCCTGTTTTAGATCCTATTGATAGTACAGATGTTATAGTTTGGACTTCTGCTGATAATAATATTGCAACAGTAGATGAAAGTGGCAATGTTACTGCAGTTGAAGTAGGTACAACAACTATTACAGCTACTATACCAAATGGCAAAAAAGGAGTAGCAACTGTGACTGTAATACTTAATAAAGAGGAGCTAGATTTAGAGGTTTCAGAATCAGAGAGGATTATTAATGAAGAAGGCTCAGAAGCTAAATATTCTAGAAACTCTTGGAATACATTTAAAGAAGCTTATGATGCTGCATTAGCCTTAGGAGAAGGCTCAACTCAAAGTAAAGTTAATAAAGCTAAGGCAAACTTAGAAGTAGCAAGAGAAGCCTTAGCGGTAAGAACAAATAAAGAAGCCTTACAAATTAAATTAGAGGAAGCAAATAAATTAATATTAGAAACAAGTAAATACTCAAAAGCATCACTTAAGGCATTAAAATCTGCTATTGAAGAGGCAAATTCAGTTTTAGCTAATGAAGCTGCTACAGAAGAAGACTTTTCAGTATCAAATAAGGAACTTGTAGAGGCAGTTGAAGAATTATTTGATATAAGTGAAATAAATATTGCATTAAAAAATGCTAATGATGTAGTAGAAAATCAATATACAGAAGCTTCATATAATGAATTCTTAAATGCAAAATATGCACTTGAAGAGTTATTATTAAAAGATGATGTAGAGGCTGAAGTTTTAGAAAATGCTAAGTTAAATCTTCAAAACAAGATAAATCAACTAGTTAAGGTTGCAGATAAATCAAATTTAACTAAAAAGATTGATGAAGCAGAAGATTTAATAGAAAAAGACTATACAGTTGAAAGCTTTAAAGCTCTTAAAGCCGCTCTTAATTCAGCTAAGGAAATATTATCAGATAAAGTAGCAACTCAACAACAAGTAGATGAAGCACTTTCAATATTAGAAGATTCTATAAAACACTTAGTTAAAGCCGATGAAGAGAAACCTGTAGAGCCTGGAAAAGTAGATAAATCTAATTTAGAAGAAATAATAAATAAGGCTAAGGGTTTAAATAAAGAAAAATATACAAAAGAAACTTGGGATAAATTACAGGAAGCTTTAAGCAAAGCAAATGAAGTACTAAATAATAAAGATGCTAATGAAGACGATGTAAATTCAGCTATAGCTAATGTAGATAATGCTGTTAATGCTTTGAAGGAATATCAAATAAGTAATAATAATGGTAAAGGTAATGGTGTAAATTTACCAAGCACAGGTGGAAGTTCCCCTATGGCTGTAGGGATATTTGCAACATTGATATCAATTGCTGGAGTAGTAGTTACAAAAAGAAAAAGTAAATAATTAAAAAGGTTTATAGGAATAGTAGGTAGAATCAATTTCAGATACAGCTACCTACTATTTCTAGAAAAATATGTTCATATATAGAAATAAGAGTGTTGACATAGATAATAGTATCATTTACAATAAATCTGAATAAAAGTGAGTATCTTATTTAAATTTAAATAATAAAATATGTATTTTAGTGCTTATTTTATTGAAGAATTATGATATAATTTAGATATAAATATGGTAATATAAAAATGGGGGGATTTAATGACTACTGTAGATAAAACCTCTAGAACACCATTATACTTACAACTTATGAATATTCTAATAGATATAATAGAAAATACTTTAGAAGAAAATGAACAAATACTTTCAGAAAGAGAAATTTGTGAAATTTATGATGTAAGTAGGACAACTGTTAGACAGGCGATGGATGAGCTTGAAAAAGAGGGATATATATACAAGGTACATGGAAAAGGTACTTTTGTATCACCAAGAAGAATGAATCAAGATTTAATTTCTTTTTATTCATTTACAGAAGAAATGAAAAAGCTTGGCAAAAAACCTAAATCAGAAGTCACTGGTTTTGAAATCATTCAAGCAGGAGACAAGATAAGTTCTATATTTAAAATAAGTAGTGAAGATTTACTTTATAAGATATCTAGAATACGAATGGCAGATGGAATTCATATGCTATATGAAACAACATATCTTCCTTTTAATAGATTTAAAGGTATTACAAGAGAGCAATTAGAGGAAAAGCCAATGTATGATGTGTTAATAAAAGAGTTTAATGCAAGATTAACATCGGCAGAGGAGTTTTTTCAACCTATATTAACTAATAAATTAGAAAGCATCTACTTGGATATTAAAGAAGGATCACCAAGTTTAAAAATAGAAAGATTGACCTATGAAAATGAGTCTGTTATAGAGTACACTGTCAGTGTAGCTAGAGGAGACAAATTTAAGTATAGAGTAAAATTAAATAATAATTAAAACAAAAAATTTTTTTAGAAGTACTGGTAATGATGACATTAACAGATGCAGGAGGTATTAAAATGATTTTTGGAATGGATAAAGAAAAAATGAAAGACTTAGGGGCAGTCTATACTGTCTCAGAAATAAGACAACAGCCTATGCTATGGGAAGAAACCTACAATATAGTAAAAGAAAATGAAGAAAAAATAAAAAGCTTTTTAAGCAGAAGTTTAAAGGAAAATACCAGAATAGTTTTGACAGGAGCAGGTACTTCAGACTACGTTGGAGATACAATTTATACGTATTTAGCAAAGAAATTAAATTTAAGAGTAGAAGCTATTGCTTCAACTGACTTAGTATCAAATCCAGAAGAGTTTATAGAAGAAGATGTACCAACAATTTTAGTTTCTTACGCAAGATCTGGAAATAGCCCAGAAAGCGTTGGAGCATTTAATTTATTTAAAGATAATGTAAAAGACATATCACAACTGGTAATTACGTGTAACTCTGAAGGAGAACTTGCTAAAAAGGCTTCTATAAGTGATAGAGATCTTTGTGTATTAATGCCAGAGAATTCAAATGATAAAAGTTTTGCTATGACAAGTTCTTTTAGTTGCATGTTATTAGCATCATTACTAATATTTGATATTAAGAATTTAGAAGAAAACAAAAAATATGTTGATATAGTTATTAACCAAGGAAATTCAATCTTAGATACTAAATGGGCAGATATAAAAGAATTAACTGAACTAAAATCAGAAAGAGTAGTTTACCTAGGATCAGGGGCACTAAAAGGATTATGTCAAGAAATGGCTTTGAAGAATTTAGAACTTACAAGCGGAAAAGTAGTAAGTGTCTGTGAATCTGTATTAGGTTTCAGACATGGTCCAAAGTCAATAATTAATGATGAAACTTTAGTTATATTTATGAATTCTAATAATAAGTACACTAACCTTTACGATATGGATCTTATAAAAGAAATAAACAGTGACTCAGGAAATCATAAATTAGCAGTAATAAGCTATGAAAAAAATGAAGAATTAAAGGATGTATGTGATAAATATATAGAAATAGATGGACAAACAATTCCAGAAGTATATACAGTATTTAATTACATGTTATTCGGACAAATTTTTGGATTATTTAATTCAATTAGATTAGGAATTTCACCAGATAATCCAAGACCAGATGGAACAGTTAACAGAGTTGTTAAGGGAGTAGTTATTCATAAATACAATAAATAAGATTCTATGAAATATTTAATTAAAGTTTATAAAAGGAAAGATAATGTTTATATATTTTAAAAGTTAAAAATTTTGCTAAGAGGAGTTGAAGTAAATGATGAAAATATTATCAACAAGAGAAATGCTAATAAAGGCTCAAAAGGAAGGGTATGCTGTACCAGCATTTAATATTCATAACCTAGAAACATTGCAAGTAGTGGTAGAAACAGCAGCAGAATTACAATCACCAGTAATTTTAGCAGGAACACCATCAACAATACTTTATGCTGGTGGAGAATATATAGTATCAATGGCTGAAGTTTCAGCAGAAAAGTATAATATTCCAATAGCCATACATTTAGACCATTTTGAAGATATAGAAGAAATAAAACATTATATAGATTTAGGTTTTAAATCAGCTATGATAGATGCATCACACTCAGCGTATGAAGATAATATAAAGACAGTTAAAGATGTAGTAGAATATGCACATAAATTTGATGCAACAGTAGAAGCTGAGCTTGGAAGATTAGGTGGACAAGAAGATGACTTGGTAGTAGATGAAAAAGATGCAATGTACACTAATCCACAACAAGCAAAGGAATTTGTTGAAAAAACAGGAATAGATTCATTAGCAATAGCAATAGGAACAGCTCATGGATTATATAAAGGTGAAGCAAAGCTTGATTTTGATAGATTAAAGGAAATAAGAGATATGGTAGATGTTCCACTAGTATTACATGGAGCATCAGATGTACCAGATGAGCTAGTTAAAAAGGCAATTTCTCTTGGAATATGCAAGGTTAATGTAGCAACAGATTTAAAGATACCATTCTCTGATGCAGTAAAGAAATTCTTTAATGAACATCCAGATGCTAATGATCCTAGAAAGTATATGACACCTGGAAAAGAAGCTATGAAAAAGATAGTTGAGCATAAGATAATGGTTTGTGGAAGTAATGGTAAGGCTTAATTAAATAAGTCGTTTATTAGTAATTATACAGTAAATGTATAATTAGTTGTTAATTGGTATATATAAATTGCAGTAAAATCGAAAGAAAATAATATTAAAGCACCTGCTAAAATATTATTTTCTTTCATATATAAATGAAGTTTTAGGGATATAAATAATCCTTAAATATATAAATAATAAGGGGTGAAGAAATGATACATCCAATGAAGGATATCGTTAATAGATATAAAAATGGTGAAAATGTAGGAATATTTTCTGTATGTTGCTCTAATAATTATGTAATAGAAGCAAGTATGGAAAAGCTTTTAAATAAAAATATACCGCTTTTAGTAGAAGCAACAGCAAATCAAGTTGACCAATTTGGTGGATACACTGGAATGAAACCAAAAGATTATGTAGAGTATATTTATAAAATAGCAGAAAGAATAGGATTTCCAAAAGAAAGAATAATTTTAGGAGGAGATCATTTAGGACCATTAACCTGGAAAAATATAGATCCAAGTGAAGCTATGGAAAATGCTAAAAGTTTAATAAGAGAATATGTTTTAGCAGGATTCACCAAAATTCATATAGATACAAGTATGCCACTAAAAGGAGACATTGAAAGTGGTAAATTTGGAGATGCATTAATAGCTGATAGAGCATCAGTGCTATGTAAAATTGCAGAAGAAGCATACTTAGAGCTAAAAGAAGAAAATAAAAATGCTTTTCATCCAGTTTATATTATAGGTAGTGAAGTTCCAATACCAGGAGGAGCACAAGTTGAAGAAGAGGAAGAAGGCCCAAAGGTTACTAGTGTAGAAGGTTTTAAGACTACAGTAGAAACATTCAAATCTGCATTTAAAGGTTATGGGGTAGGAGATGCTTGGCAATATGTAATAGGGGTTGTAGTACAACCTGGTGTTGAGTTTAGCAGTGATGAAGTGTGGAATTATAACAGAGAAGAAGCTAAAGAATTAATAAATGGTTTAAAAGATTATCCACAATTAATATTTGAAGCACATTCAACAGACTATCAAACACCTAAAGCTCTAAAACAAATGGTTGAAGACGGGTTTATAATACTAAAAGTTGGGCCAGCCTTAACATTTGGATTTAGAGAAGGCATATTTGCATTAAATCTTATTGAAAATGAAATATTAAAATATGATTCAAATGCAGAATTATCTAATTTTATGGAAATACTAGATTTTAGTATGGTTAAAAATCCAAAAGATTGGATGCACCACTATTCAGGCATAGGAGAAAAAGTAAAGATGGAAAGAAAGTATAGTTTATCTGATAGAGCGAGATATTATATGCCTAAAGATGAAGTTAACTTTGCTTTAGAAAAGCTTATGAGTAATCTAGAAGGAATAGAAATTCCAATAACAGTTATAAGTCAATTTATGCATGAACAATATAAAAAGGTAAGAGAAGGATTGTTAAAGCCAAATGCTAAGGAATTATTAAAAGATAGAATTGGTGAATATTTAGATGACTATATATATGCCGTTGAAGCTAATTGTGAAACAATCTTATAGAGAACAGTTCAAAAGGTATAATTCACAGTTTCTGATTATAATAAGAAATGGGAACAGGAAAAAGGTAGCAAGGAACATAGAATAAAAAGCTAAATATAAAAAATGAAAGTCTATCTACTTTAGACGAGCTTCAGTAGATAGGCTTTCATACTAATTCAATTATAAATATGTCCACTTTACTAAATATTCAATACTTGCAATTCAAACTCCAGAATTTAATTGATATAAGATAAATTTTATTAAAAAACGAATTAAGACCTTATTAATATATATTGGTATAATTTTTATTTTCAGAATATTTAGAATAAAACAACTTGGGATAAATTAACTGATATAATAATATAGGGGATAAATAGGTTAAATTTATTTATATAGGAGGATTTTGGTATGTTCCAATTTGAAACTCAATTAAAAAAGCTCAAGCATGAGGTATTGACAGAAGTTGCTAAACTAGCTAAAGATGGAAATCTAACAACAGAATCAATTGAAAAGATTCCTTATGAAATTATTAAAGGAGATACAGCTATGTATAGATGCTGTGTCTATAAAGAAAGAGCTATTGTTTTAGAAAGAGCTAAGCTAGCAGCAGGATATTTAGCTAATGGGGATAATATAGATGATGAATTTGTTGACATCAAAGAAGATGATCAAATAATATATGTCATTGAAGCAGCGTGCGATAGATGCCCTATAAATAAATATAGTGTTACAGATTCATGTAGAAATTGTTTGGCACATAAATGTCATGAGGCTTGTAACTTTGGAGCAATAACTTATGTTGCAGGAAGAGCATATATAAACCAAGAACTTTGCAGAGAATGTGGAATGTGTAAAAAAGCATGCCCTTACGATGCTATTGCTGAAGTCATGAGACCGTGTAAAAGAGTATGTCCAACTGGTGCATTAGATATAAATATAGAAGATAGAAGAGCTATGATAAAAGAGGAGACATGTGTTAACTGTGGAAGTTGTATGAATGCATGTCCTTTTGGAGCGATTTCCGATAAAAGTTTAATTGTTCCTATAGCAAAAAGGCTTGGAAGAAAGAGAAAGATGTATGCAGTAGTAGCACCAGCAATAACAGGACAATTTGGAGCAAAAGTTTCATATGGACAAATCAAAAATGCAATAAAGAAATTAGGCTTTGTAGATATGGTAGAAGCAGCTTGTGGTGCTGATGCAGTAACTGTACATGAAAGTGGAGAATTTTTAGAAAGATTAGAAGAAGGTCAAAATTACATGACTAATTCTTGTTGTCCAGGATTTTTAAGTTATATTGAAAAGATGTTCCCATCAGAAGTGAAAAATATATCAGGAACAGTATCTCCAATGATAGCAACAGCAAGATTTATAAAGCACAATGATCCAGAAGCAAAAGTTGTCTTTATTGGACCATGTACTGCTAAAAAGAGTGAAGCAGTTAGACAGTCAGTAAAAGATGCAGTAGATTATGTTATAACCTTTGAAGAACTTCTTGCTTTGTTTAGTGCTTTTAACATAGATGTTGATTCCTGTGAAGATGAAGTTGTAGATGATGCATCAATATATGGAAGAGGTTTTGGATCACATGGAGGATTAACAGCAGCTATAGAAAATTATATTAGAAGTCAAGGAATAGAAGTAAATTTCAATCCAGTGAAAGTATCTGGAGGGGTAGAGATAAAGAAAATGATGACTATGGCTAAGATTGGAAGATTACCAGGTAACTTCATAGAAGGAATGATGTGTGATGGAGGCTGTATTAATGGTGCAGGTACTTTAGTAACCCCATTTAAATCTAAGGCTATATTTAATAAGATAAATTCACAAGCTACCAAGAAAGCTGTTATAGATAATGAAAAAATTAATGAATATAAAGAGATAAATTTAGAACGATAGTTTTATTTTGCGAAGCAAAATTTCTAGTGAACAGTTTACAAGTTCACAAGGCACAGTTCCAGTTATGGAAATAATTCAGAAACTACATAGTAGTTTCATCATAAATTGTGAATTGTGAATTGTACACTGTGAACTAAATAAATTGCTTCGCAATTTTTTCTATATTAATTTATTAGTGGGGGCAAATTGTGCAAAAAATATATATAAAAGTAAAAGATATTTTTACAAAGGAAATTGATATAAAAAATCTAGTAAACATAATATTATATTCTGTAATAATTATTATGCCTTTTATAGTTGTAAATATATCCTCACCTAGATATGTAGTAGGAAAATTAATCTTTCTTTATATTATAGGAATAATTTCTATGGTATCATTAATAAAACTAAAGGTAGCAGAATTTAGTGTTGAGCATAAGATAGCATTAGTGTTTCTCTTAACTATGTTAATTCCAAGTATATTATCAAAAGAAAAGTATGTAGCTTTTATGGGGAATATCACTAGAGGCGAGGGATTTATAATTTATTGTATTTATATAATATTATTTATACTAGCGTCTAAATACTTGATATTAGACAAAAAGATATTAGACATAATACTAATATCTGCTTGTATTATGGCATCATATGGAGTAGTACAATTTTATAGTATTGATCCTGTGCAATACTGGATGCTTGGATATATATCAGTTGGAGATTCTATTGGATTAATAGGAAATAGAAACTTTTTTTCATCGTACCTATGTATTTTTCTATTTATAA
The DNA here is from genome assembly GCA_027686065.1 of Clostridiaceae bacterium AF10-41. GTDB lineage: Bacteria > Bacillota > Clostridia > Clostridiales > Clostridiaceae > Clostridium. The sequence continues at coordinate 3,540 of JAQCTH010000021.1, read as the reverse complement.
GCATGGCTATTTATATATTTAATGGAGGAAGAAAGTATCTAATATATTCAATAATATTATTTTCTGCTTTAATTTGTACATTAACACGTAGTGGATGGCTTGCTTTTTTTATATATTCAATTATAGGATTTATTCTAATTTTTAAGGATATAAAAAAGATAAAAAGAGCAGGAAAGATTTTTTTATTGTTTTGTGGAATATTTCTATTAATAAATATATCTTCAGGTGGAAAAGTTTTTAGTAGGGCAAATAATACTATATCAATAGATGAAAAAGGAAACACAAAAATTCAAGATAGTGGAAGAATAGAAATATTAAAAATTTCCTGGAAAGCATTTATAGATAGTCCGTTTATAGGTTGGGGGCCTGATACTTTAAGTTATAGGCTAGATTCTGATTATCATAAAAGTTATCAAGAATATTTAGAAAACCATGGATCATATATTGATAAGTCTCACAATGAATATCTAGAATTTGCAGTTAGTAATGGTATTTTAAATTTAATAACATATTTAGCATTAATAGGAGTAATATTATATAAGCTAATAAAAAACTTTAACAATAATATATCAAAGACATTATTTTTAACTTTAATAGGATATTTAGTACAATCCTTTTTTAATATAAGTGTCGTAATGGTGGCACCTATTTTTTGGATATTTTTGGGGATATGTATAAATAAAAATACTTACAACTTAAGTCAATAAGATTTATAAATGGAATTATATTTAAAATGAAGAAAATAAACAAAAGTATGAGGAAAATGGAAATATTTAATGTAAAAGAGTAATAATTATTATATATAGGGTAATAATATATGAGGTAACATTTGAAAAATATAAAGTAAAATATTATCATAAAGTTGTTAGCACTTATTGGTGGTGAGTGCTAATATAAAAGGGTAATTAAATTATAGATATAAATAGGAGGGATTTTTTATGAATATTAAACCACTAGCAGATAGAGTAGTTATAAAAAAATTAGAAGCAGAAGAAACAACTAAAAGTGGTATAGTTCTAACTGGAACAGCAAAAGAAAGACCACAAGAAGCAAAAGTTGTAGCAGTTGGACCAGGAGCAATTGTAGATGGAAACAGAGTAGAGATGGAAGTAAAAGTTGGAGATAAAGTACTTTATTCAAAATATGCAGGTACAGAAGTTAAAGTTAAAGGTGAAGAATACACTATTTTAAAACAAGATGATATTTTAGCAATAGTTGAATAAGGGAGGAAAAAGTTATGGCAAAGATGATTAAATTTAGCGAAGAAGCAAGAAGATCAATGCAAATTGGTGTTGATACATTAGCAGATACAGTTAAGGTTACTTTAGGACCAAAAGGAAGAAATGTAGTTTTAGATAAAAAGTTTGGAGCACCACTTATTACAAATGATGGTGTTTCTATAGCAAGAGAAATAGAGTTAGAAGATCCATATGAAAATATGGGAGCACAATTAGTTAAAGAAGTTGCAACAAAAACTAATGATGTTGCAGGGGATGGTACTACAACAGCAACTCTTTTAGCACAAGCAATTATAAGAGAAGGATTAAAAAATGTAACAGCTGGAGCAAATCCAATACTAATTAGAAATGGTATTAAAATGGCAGTTGATAAGGCTGTAGGAGAAATAAAAAAGATTTCTAAACCTGTTAATGGTAAAGAAGACATAGCTAGAGTTGCAGCTATTTCAGCATCAGATGAAGAAGTTGGTAAGTTAATATCAGATGCTATGGAAAAGGTAGGTAACGAAGGAGTTATAACTGTTGAAGAATCAAAATCAATGGGAACTGAATTAGATGTAGTTGAAGGTATGCAGTTTGATAGAGGATATGTGTCAGCTTACATGGTAACTGATACAGAAAAGATGGAAGCTGTTTTAGATAATCCAGTAATTCTTATAGCAGATAAGAAAATTTCAAATATTCAAGAATTACTTCCAATACTTGAACAAATAGTTCAACAAGGTAAAAAATTACTTATTATAGCTGAAGATGTTGAAGGTGACGCAATGACTACATTAGTAGTTAATAGATTAAGAGGAACATTCACATGTGTAGCTGTAAAAGCACCAGGCTTTGGAGATAGAAGAAAAGAAATGCTTCAAGATATAGCTGTTTTAACAGGTGGTACAGTAATATCAGAAGAACTTGGTATAGACATAAAAGAAGTAACTTTAGATATGCTTGGACAATGCGAAAGTGTTAAAGTTACTAAAGAAAATACTACAATAGTTAATGGAAAAGGAGATAGCGAAGCTATTAAAGAAAGAGTTTTACAAATAAGAGCTCAAATAGAAGAAACATCTTCAGAATTTGATAAAGAAAAATTAACTGAAAGATTAGCAAAACTTGCAGGTGGAGTTGCGGTAATTAAAGTTGGTGCAGCAACAGAAACAGAATTAAAAGAAAAGAAATTAAGAATTGAAGATGCTTTAGCAGCAACAAAAGCAGCAGTTGAAGAAGGTATAGTACCAGGTGGTGGAGCTGCATATGTAAATATAATTAATGAAGTAGCTAAGGTGACTTCAGATGTAGCGGATACTCAAGTTGGGATTAATATAATTGTAAGATCATTAGAAGAGCCAATGAGACAAATTGCAATAAATGCAGGAGTTGAAGGTTCAGTTATTATAGATCATGTTAAGGGACGTGAATCAGGAGTTGGATATGATGCTTTAAATGGAAATTATACTGATATGATTAAAGCTGGTATAGTAGATCCAACTAAAGTTACAAGATCAGCACTTCAAAATGCTGCATCAGTAGCATCAACATTCTTAACAACAGAGGCTGCTGTTGTTGATATTCCACAAAAGGAATCACCAATGCCAGGAGCTCCAGGAATGGGCATGGACGGAATGTACTAAGATTAATAGAAATAGAGACTTAGATTTTACTAAGTCTCTATTTTTTTATGTGATTGTAGTGATATAATTTATTAGGGAAATATAAGATATTAAATAAATAAGTAAGTAATCCGTAGTAATCATTAGTATAATATAGTTAGTATTAATATAAATTAGAGAGGTAATATCATGACCAAGTATAGTAATAAGAAAAAAAAGAAATATAAAAAATATAATTTCACTATAATTGAAATCACCACATTAATAGTATTAATAATAGCATTAATGGCTATATTAATACCTAACTTTAAAAAGTATTCAGTTGATACAAAAAAGGCAGAAGTAAAAAGTATAATACAAGATTTTATAATGGCAGTAGAAATTGCAAAGGTAAAAGACAATATTGAAGTCTTAGATTCAGATTCAATTAAATCAATGGAAGATAATAGCGATAAGAATTTAAGTGTAATAAAAAATTATATTGATGATTCAAAAAAAATAGAAAAAATAAAATATTTAAAGATAGAAGAAGCTAAACAAATAATAACTGATTCAGCAGATTTTGAAATAGATAAAGAAGGAAACTTTTTAAAAATAATTAATAACAAGAAATTAAGTTTTATTAAGGCGGATATTACCACTATATATAAGCAAATTGATATAATATAATATTCTTAAGAGGTATATAAGAATTTCAA
>JAQCTH010000020.1:5280-50775 GCA_027686065.1 Clostridiaceae bacterium AF10-41 | reverse complement strand
ATATATCCTAAATAAGAAGATAAAATTAATATTATAAATATAATAATTATAATTCTATATACCTTTTTCATATGTCTACCTCTTCCTTTATTACTTTTCCTTATTATTTGATTTTAAGATTTTTAAAGTTTTATATATATTATCTAATTCTGAATCTGATAATGAATCAAGATTATCTATTTTATATTTAATGAAATCTATAGTTTCATCCTTAAAATCTCTTTTTCTTTTCTTTTTTCCATCATTATTTATTATATAGGCTGCTATTGTACTTGTGGTCACTCCTATAAATCCAATTCCAAAAATCATTAATAAAATAGCTACTATTCTGCCAGTATTAGTTGTGAGAAGTACATCCCCATATCCAACTGTAGTGAAAGTCACAAAGCTCCACCATATAGCATCCCCAAAACTCATATTTTCTAATAAAGCTATAATTACTGCTGCTAATACAATTATAATAGTAGTTAAAACTAACATATAGTTAAATTTATTAATTTTTACAGATTCTCTTATTTTATTCTTAAATTTAATTATAAGAATCATAAGTATCAATACTTTAGTTATTTTTATTAATAATTTTAAATCTATAATTTTTCCTATATTCAAAATATAGATCATTTTGCTGATTCCCAAAATGGGTAATATAGATATTAAGTCTACAAGATTATTAAGTATAAAATTCTCTTTGTTTTTTGATAAACCTAATCTTATTATATAGTCCATAAAAAATATATAGCAAATTATTAAATTTATATAATAAAAAGTTTCTATTACACTAATGGGTAGTTTATACATAAGTTCTAATATTATCATTATTGCACCCATTAGCGATAATAAACCAATAAAGATATCATAAACTAATCTCTTCTGCATACAAATACCTCTCCTATAGTTATCTACTTATATTTTATATAGTAACTTTAGAAAAAATGATATATAAACTGTAATAAATATTACAAACCTAACTTAATTTTATTTTAACTTGAGATTATTTAATTAATATCATTATTTTATCAATTTATATAAGTAAGAAGGCAATACTTAACTTAGTACTGCCTAATAATTTATATAATTGAAAACTTATATATTGTTTCTTTATTATACTCTTCACCTTTTCTTAAAATTGAATACTTAGCAAATATATTATTCTCTCCTATAGGAGGACTTTGAGTTTCTATAGCCAATGCATCTCTTCTTTTAGCTAATCTATTTACATAGGATATTTTTTCATCATCTGGAAAGTTTAATGAATATAAAACTACACTATTTTGATTTGTGTAAACATCCATTTGTCTTCCTGAAGCTTTATGATATAATCTGATTTTTATATCATTACCTCCATTTAGTATCCAAGTATGATCATACCCTTGTCCAATTTCAAGTTGATAATCTTCTTCCTCTATATCTCTTCCTATTGTTTTAGGACTTGTAAAATCAAATGGAGTTCCATCTACGCTTATTATTTCTCCAGTTGGAACTTGATTTTTATTTATTTCAGTTATAAAATCACTATCTATATATAAATGATGATTTAAAATGTTCTCTTTATAATTGCCACTTAAATTAAAATAACTATGATTAGTTAGATTAACTAATGTATCTTCATCACTTATTGCTTTATATGATATTTTCAATTCATTTTCTTCTGTTATAGTATATCTTACAATAATTTTTAAATTACCTGGATATCCTTCATCTCCTGCTGGACTTAAATAAGAAAATTCTATATATCCTTCATTTTCATTAATATTTGTTTTTACATCTAAAAACTTTTTATTAAAGCCATTTCTTCCTCCATGCCCTTGATTAAGTCCATAATTTTTATTAAAATTCAAAACGTTACCATTTAATTCGACTTTACCTTCTGCAATTCTACCAGCTGTTCTCCCTATTAAAGCTCCTAAATATGATGGATTTTTTTCATATGAGTTTATATCTTCATATTTAAGAATTACATTTTCAATTACTCCATTTTTGTCTGGTACTAATATATCGGTTATTATAGCACCATAATTTAATGCATTTATTCCAAAGCCATTAGAGTTTCTTAAATTATAACTTTCTACCCTTTTGTTATTAAACTCCCCAATTAACACTTTTAAAATTTCCATAGCTCCACTCCTAAAACTTATACTTTTTTAGTATACTAATAAATTATATTTTACTAATATTTTTCTACACTTTAAAATATATAACAATCCAAACATTTAGCTATATTCATAATATACCGATAAAATATAACAGTCAATTATAAAAGACATTTTTGGTAAATTTTTACTAAATTAAAATATATTTTTATAATTTTCAAATGATTATTTATATAATTTAAATATATTTATAACTTTGTTAATAAGTTCAATATTTAATATCTCTAAGATTTCATAAAGAAATTAATACTTAATAAAAATTTATTTCTATTGTTTATTTGGAGCTATCTTATTATAATAAAATTATAATTATTATAATGGAGGAGTTAAAATGGGATCTTGGTCTGATAAATTTTCTGTTAACATAGACATTATAGATGAGCAACATAAGGAGTTATTTAACATACTTGATAAATGCTATGAACTATTACTGAAAAATAAGGAAAATGATAAATATGATGAAATTATCACTATACTTGAAGAGTTAAAAGAATATACCATTTATCATTTCCAAACTGAAGAAGATTTTATGCGTGAAAATGGCTACTCAAAATTTTTAACACATAAATTTGCTCATGATGCTTTTATCGAAGAAATTAATAAATTTGACATATATTCTATAGATATGGATCAAAAAGGATCTATAAATAATATACTAGATGTTGTTTCTAATTGGATAAAGGTACATATAATGGAAACTGATAAAAACATCCCTAAGTACTTAAAAATGTAGCAGAACCATGTATAGTATTTAATTTGCCTTAGTACTATACATGGTTCTATTTTTATTATCTATAAACTTTTATTATATTAATAAGATATTCTAAGTTCTTATACTAATTTTCCAATTAATATTTAAATAATTCAAATCTATATTTTTGTAACACCTCTGGATATTTATCATTATCTACTTCACTTAAAAACATTTCCATAGGTCTAGCATATATTCCTTTATCATCATAAAGAGCTTTATATAAAACTAAAGTTGAGTCCTTATCATTATCATTTGAATGAAAATATCCATCATCTTTTATGTATATTTCTATTAATGAATTTAATTCTGTATGAAATGCTTCTAATACTTTAAAATCTTCGCTATTATCTTTGTTTTCTATATATTTACAAACTCCCATAACAGCATAATATTTATTCTTAAAATGCTTATAAATTGCTGGATACTTTAAATTTCTCATTTAATCTCCCTATTTATTTAAAATATTTCTTGGAAAACCTAATTCATATTGTCTAGGTAGATCAACCTTTTTATTTAATTTAATAGCTGCTTCTAATGGCCAATATGGATTTCTAAACATTGCTCTTCCAACTGCTACAAGATCTGCTTCTTCATTTCCTATTACTGCATTAGCAAGCTCCGGCTCATCTAGTCTTCCAACTGCAACAACATCTGTATTTAAAGCTTTTTTAATAGCTTTTGCATAAGGTACTTGATATGCTGCATGTGTTCCTGGTTTACCTGCTGCTGCTATTTTACCTTCTCCACCTGCACTGATATGGAATATATCTGCTCCTGCTTCTTTATACGCCTTTGAAAGCTTAATGGCTGTTTCTATTCCATATCCATTTTCTACATACTCCACACCTGATATACGCATTATTAGTGGCATATCTTTTGGCATTTCACTTTTAGCAGCTTTAATTATATCTACTCCAAATTTAGTTAAGTCTTTTCCATACTCATCACTTCTTTTATTAGTTAATGATGAATGAAATTGATGTATTAGATATCCATGAGCACCATGAATTTCTATTGCATCAAATCCTGCTTTAATAGCACGCTTAACTGATAGTCTAAACTTATCCACAATTTCTTTTACTTCTTCTGTAGATAACTCCTTTGGAGTTTTACTTTTATCATCAAATGGGATAGGTGATGGCGCAACTGGTATTTCTGCATCTTCAGCCTTTCTTCCCGCATGTGCAATTTGAATTGCCACTTTAGCACCATATTTATGGCACTCATCTACTATTTTCTTTAAAGGTTCTATCTGTTCATCACACCATAGTCCTAAATCATAATCACTTATTCTTCCATCTGGTTCTACATCTGTCATTTCTATAATTATTAAGCCTACACCACCAATTGCTCTACTTACATAATGCATATAGTGCCATTCATTAGCTATTCCATCTTTTTTTTCTACTGAGTATTGGCACATTGGAGGTAGTACAATTCTATTTTTTAACTCAAGCCCCTTCATTTTATAGGGTGTAAATAAATCTTTCATCAAAAATCACCTTCCTTAATTTATTAACTTATATTTAGTATAAAAAATATAAGTTAATAAAACAAGTAATTACTTTTATATTAGTATATAGTTATTAAATAAATATTATACTAGTATAAAAATTTCTATTTATTGTACTGATCTTGACCTTATACTTCCTATAGTTTCATTAAGCTTTATTAATAATTTATTATATCCATCATCATAGCCTTTTATAAAGTTTTATTATTATCTAATATAAAAATTTACTTGTTACTCTTACATGATACACTTATCTATATCTTCTTAAATACAACTTAAGAATACTATCATTATTGTTATTTTCTCACATCATTATATGTAATTAAATTTACATTATTTTTCTTTATTAAATTTCTTATTGCATCAGAAGTTAAGAATTCAACTTCATTAGTTCTTTGGATATTATAAGATGAGTTATTATTTAAACTATAATCCACATATCCTGGATGTGTCATTATTTCAACATATTCATTTTTAATTATATCCTCAAAGAAATCTACTATATAATCTAATGTAGGTTTTGCATTATAATTTCTGTAATTAATGAACTCTACATGATTATATTCATCAATATCAAAATTTCTCATTGGCATATCATTTTCTAAAGCAAGTTCAGAAGCTATTTTTCTCATTTGTGGTACTTTGTCAGTACTAAATAAATGAGAGTCTAAATGTGATGGTTTTTTACCGACAATCTTTAAATACTTTACATATTGTGCTTTCACTTCAGCTCTTAGTTCATCTTCATCGTATAAATATCCTTTAGGTAAAATATCTGGTTTCATAAAAAATCCATTTTCATCAACTAAAGTTTTTCCATCTGTTAATGGTCTTCCTAAGGATATATTTAAATGTAGTCCTACTGCAAGTTCCAGATTTTCTTTCATAAGCTCAACTGCATGCATTGTTCCACTCATATTAATCATCAATGTTGTTGAAGTTAATATCCCATTTTTATATGCATCTATTATTCCGTAATTCACCCCATTACTATATCCAAAATCATCTGCATTTATTATTAAGTTTGCCATAAAAAAACCTCCAATATATACTAAATTCTATTTTATCCTTATAATAAATCAGTGATGCATAATACATCACTAATCTAATATATAACACTCTTATTTTAGCTCTGGCCAATATCCTTTATTTACTTCAATTAATCTATCTAATATTTTTCTCGCCTTTTTAGCATCAACAATAGTTCTATTTAAAGTAAGTGCTTGTAATGCCTTTGTATAACTACCTTCTTCAAAGGCTTCTACTGTCAATCTTTCGTAAGCATATTGATTTTCTAGTAATCCCTTATAAAATGTAGATATTTCTCCTACATGGAATGGTACTGCTCCCCTATTTCCAAGAATACATGCTACCTCTACAATTGCATCACTTGGTAAATTAGGAATTATTCCATTATTCTCAACCATTACAATATAAGTCTTATTCTTATTATTGTGTATTGTATCTGCAATCTCTACTATCATTTCTCCATGTGCATCATTGTGTACTACATTACTTTCCATGGTTGTACCTGTTTTAACCGCTTCCATGCACTCTTCAAAAACTCTTTTCTCTCTTCCATTTATAACTTCATTTGCACGAGTATATTTAGAATCTAATTTACTTGCTTTATATTCAGGATATAAATAATATTGCACATAAGTACTTGGTACATACTCTGGGAAATCCCTAACCATATCCTCAACAAGTGCATAAGTATCTAACCATGACTTATCTCTTTGCTCAGCATCCTTTGGTGCAAATCCACCATTTAATATTAACTCTTTTAATCTTGGAAGTAAATCTTTACCACTCTCATCGTATATTTTAGTAAACCAACCAAAATGATTTAATCCAAAATATGATGGTTGAATTTCAGACTCATTTATACCTAATATTTTTGCCATTGATGTTATCATATTTATTGGCTGATCACAAATATTTAATATTCTCTTATCATCTCTAAAAGCTCTGGTTAATCCATATGCTACTATAGCCGCTGGATTAGTATAATTTAATATCCATGCATCTTTGCTATACTTTCTTATATCCTTAACCATTTCTATCATATCTCTTAAGGACCTAATTCCATAAGAAAATCCACCTGCACCACAAGTCTCTTGACCTACAACACCTTCCTCTAATGGTATTTTTTCGTCAAGCTCTCTCATTTTATATCCACCTGTTCTTATTTGGCAAAAAATATAATCTACATCTTTATATGCAACCTCTTTATTTGTTGTATAAATGAAATTTACACCTGAGCATAACTCCTTAAATAAAAGCTTTCCAAATTCCCCAATAGGTGTTTGACGTTCTTCATCTATATCATAAAGTACTATTTCTTTTAATGAAAGTGAATTTGTATATCTAGTTATCGCTTTTAATATTCCTGGAGTCCAAGTTGAACCCCCTCCAACTATTGTAATTTTTGTTCCATTATTAATCATATCTATTCCTCCATATACTACTTTTATTAGCTAACTATATTTAAATAAGACTTTACTTCACTTGCAATTTGATCAACCTTTAACCCATAAACTATTTGAATATTCTCTTTAGTTGGTCTTACAAATCCTGATGCTCCTGTTTGTTTTAAAGTCTTTTCATCAATAAACTCTGGTTTATCTACAACTACTCTTAATCTAGTCATGCAGTTTTCAACACTAACTATATTTATTTTTCCACCTAGTGCATCTACTATAGTTTTAGCTAATGTAGTTCCTTCACTACTTTCTGATAATATAATTTCTGTATCTAAATCTTCTTCTCTTCCTGGAGTCATTATATTATATTTTGTTATTAAGTATTTAAATCCGAAGTAATAAATAGTAGCCATAATAATACCTACAACTATTATTAAATACCACCTTGTATCTGTTCCTCTTAATAATCCAAATACAGTGAAATCAATTAAACCTGCTTGAACTCCACCTACTGAAACTCCTAGAATATCCATCACCATAAATCCTAATCCATACATGACTACATGGAAAATGAATAGTATTGGTGAAATAAACATAAATGTGAACTCTAGTGGTTCTGTAATACCAGTTAATATAGATGCTGCTATTCCTGCAACTATTAAAGCTTTAACTTTATTTCTATTCTTGTCTTTGGAACATTTAATCATTGCTAATCCAGCTGCTGGTAATCCGAACATAACTGATAACATATGTCCTTGACCAACATATCTTGAGCCAATTTTAACAACCTCATTGCCTACACCAGATGCAGAGCCTATAGCCGCATTGAATATATTTAATGCACCTACTACCGTTTCTCCATCTATTGTTGCTGTTCCTCCTATTGGAGTAAATCTTACTATCTGATTTAAAATATGATGTAATCCTGTTGGAATTAATAATCTATTAACTGATCCATAAATATATGGTCCAAATGGTCCTGCTGTTTCAATTCCTTTACCTAATCCTGAGATTACAGAATCAACTATTGGCCACACATAGTAAGAAACTAATCCTACTAACGGAATTGCTACAAGTGTAACTAGTGGCACAAATCTTTTTCCTCCAAAAAAGTTAATTGAACTTGGTAATTGTATTTTATAAAACTTATTGTGTAAGAATGTTACTACAAGACCTACAATAATACCTGCAAATACATTCATTCTATAGGTAAAGTACCCCAAGACTGTTTCATATTTTGCATTTACTATACTTGCATCTATTTGTGACAAACCTTGATTCTCCATCAAATATTTAACTGATGTAGTTTCTGCTGTTACCCCATTTAAACCCAATAAATAATTTAATGTTAAATGAAAAACTAAAAATCCTATAAGAGCTGAAAAAGCAGCTGTTGCTTTTTCTTCCTTTGCCATTCCTAACGCAATTGAAATCGCAAAAAATACTGGAAGATTCCCAAAAACTAGCCCAGATAATTTTCTAATAAACCCAATAAAGCTTTGTACCCCTTCCATGTTTGCGAAGGTTTCTCCTACTATTGCACTATTTTGTAAGGCAGCTGCTAATCCTAAGAATATCCCTGCTGCTGCTATAGTTGAAATAGGTAATAACAACGATTTACCAAACTTTTGCATAAAACTTTTCATTTTATTATCCCCCTTAATGTTTTTACAAGACAAGTATAGCAAGTCGAAATATTTCACACAACGTTTACAATCCTATTTATATCTTTTCTACATTATATACAAATTTCACATTATGTTATATTTTTTACAAATGGCTTTCTGTATCACTTTAATCATTTTCAAAAATTTGAATTTATTGTATACTACCTTTATAATAACTATTTGAGGTGATGCAGTTTGAGTTTTTACGAAAAAATTTCTAACGAAAATATAAATATAAATAATACAGAAAAAAAAATTGTAGAATATATTTTAGAAAAGGCATATGTATTTTCTAAAATAAAAATAACAGATATTGCAAATGATTTATTCTTATCCTCAAATACAATAATTAGACTATGTAAAAAGTTAGGATATTCAGGTTTTTCGGAGCTTAAATATGATATTGTTAATAATAATTATGAAAACACTTCAGAATTAACTGAACATTCTCATGTAACAATTCAAAATAGTATACTTCAAACATTATCACTTAATAAAAAAGAAAAATTTACAGAATGTGCGACATTAATTAAAGATTCTAATAAAGTTATTATATTCTCACTAGGACTATCTCAATATCCAGCTTTATCATTTGCAAAAAAACTTCAATATTTTAATAAAATCTGTTTAGTTCCTGAAGACAGAGATGCTAATACACTTTTTGCAAATAATCTTAAAGATGGTGATTTAGCCATAATAGTAAGTAGTTCTGGTAATACAGATATAATGCGAAAAATTTCAAGTATAATAGCAACCAAAAATGTTCCAATCATTTCTCTAACAGGTTTTTCACAAAATATTGTATCTCATTTTAGCGATATCTCTCTTTATGCTTATTTAAAGGAATATACTGTATATGGTCATGATTTAACATCTCGCATTGGATTTAATATTATATTTGATTTGCTATTTGAAGAATATTCAAGTCTTTAAAATAAGAACCCTCAAATCGAGGGTTCTTATTTTTTAATTAAATTTAATATATAACTTTATAATCACATAACTCTTGATGGAAAAATAGCATCTAATATACCTATAACTACTGCCGCTATTAAAGCTCCTATAATTGATACTCTCATATTAGGAACAAAAAACTGTGCTACATATATTATTACTGCAGAAATAACAAATCCCTTTAACCCTTTTCCAAATGGAGAAGCATCTACGCCCATAAAGGATTCCACTATATAATCTAATACAGTAATTACTACTGCTGCTATTAAATAAGACCATAATCCATTGATACTAAATCCAGGAGTAAAAAAAGATGTTATTCCTAAAATTATAGCCACCATTACTAATCTTCCTATCCATCCTACTATGCTAGTTTTATTTTCTCTTGTATGATTGCTTTGAGACATATTAATTCCTCCTTTGTAAAATTCTATTGTCTATATATATTATTAACTAAATAAAAAAAATTATTTCTTATACTTTAGTTTTAAAATTATATATTGCTGGAAATAATTAAACTGAGGTGATTTATATGGTAATTATGTCAAATATACTTTTTTATTTGATTATTCTAATTTCTACGTTTTTGTTTATTTATATTATTAATAGTGTCTTGGACGCTTTTAATTCCTTAGATGATCTAAACTCTTATAATAAAATATTACATAATGATTTATTATAATAAAAAAACAATCCTTGATTATTAATGCAAGGATTGTTTTAACTTTTCTGAATATCATTTTTGAAATTTTTTTCTATTCACTAATTTTTATATTTCCAACTCTAACTAATAAATCATGTATAAAGTTCGATCCTCTACTTATTAATATCCCAGTTAATATAACACCTAAATAGGGAATAAAAGTTTTTACCCCTAGTAATGATAATATATCTAGATTAGTTCCTATAGCTATTAGTACGGAGACCACTAATGCTCCTACTCTATCTATAACTAACTTTCCATTTTGCCATATCATCTTTAAAGTTTCCCATACACTTTCAGCTAGTAAGGAAATTAAAATTAAGATAATAAAATTCTCCATTTAAATCTCTCCAATTTATTTATTATATTATCTAATATTATAAATTTAATTTTTTTATGACTTTTACCTATAAAAAATTTTTATTTATAATTTTCTGATTGACAAAAAACTTGTCTTTAATTTATTATCTATACAAGTAGTTAACTATTTGCCAGGTAGAATTTTATACATACTGCTTTTCTACCTGGTATTAAACAATATTAATTATATTTAATTCTATAATAATGTTCCTAATATAAATTGATTCAATAATTAATTTATTTCTTTTCTTCTTTATATAAAATAAAAGCACCTAAATTTCTAAGTACTTTTATCTTTATGGCAAGTAGCTTTTTTAAAGGATGCTACTAAGAACCTTCTCTTTATTGATTTTAGATATATCATAAAGATATTTATAAATTCACTTTATTTTCCTCTTTCTATAGTAGATATCTTTTTTATTTTTAAAATAAAAAAGAGTTTTAAGATATACTTAAAACTCTTGATTTAAACAAAAATTATCTTCTATTTTGCTCTTTTTTAGCTCTTCTACAAGATATACATCTTGTTGGCTCATTATCGAATCCCTTTTCTTTGTAGAATTCTTGTTCTCCTACTGAAAATATGAATTCGCTTCCGCAATCTCTACAAGTTATTGTTTTATCTGTCATAAATATTCCTCCTAAATTTGAAGATTCCAAATGGATAATAATCTCTAATTTACGAGAAATTATTTATCTAAATCAAACCTAATTAATTAGCTTTTCGCTACTTATATATAATATCATACTATATTGTCTTTAGCAATAGTTTTTTATAAAGAATAAAAAAAACTTGAACTATCAACTGAAATTTTTCCTACTTATACTCTCTTTAATAATTTTCGTATATTAAAATTTCTATATAGCCACACTAATCTTGAAAGGTGGTTGTTATTATGAAAAAAGTAATCCCTGTATTTATAATCACTTTATTCTTAAACTTTATTTCAATTGGAGCTGATCCAAAAATCACCTCTAATATACTTAAACAAGATGTTTATAATGTAAATGATATTATTAAAATATTAGGTAACATACATACTGCTCAAAATATATCTGAAAATGAAAGTATTTATTTTATTCTTCTAGATGAAAATGAATCTGTAGTACAAACAATTAAAATGGCACCCAATTCACCTAAATATCAATTACAAAAATTAGAGCCTAATTATAAAATAATATTAGTTGGTGATGGTTCTGTATTTGTATCTTGAATTAAGATTAATTGCAATACTATATTTTAATATTTATTTGAAAGGTGGTTTTACTAATGAAAAAACTTATTGCCAATATATTAATTGTTCTATCTTTATCCTTTAATACTGCTAATGTTCAAACTCAAAATACCATTCCCCCTCTTACCGAAGGAGTTTATAATGTAAAAGATTTTAGCGTTCCGTCAAGTGAGTTCCATTATGTCCAAAATACTTCAAAAACAGATGTTTCTTATTTTATTACTTTTAATCAGGATGAAACTATAATGCAGGCAATAAGATTAGTTCCTGATTCTAATAAATATGAATTATATCCATTAGATCCTAGTTATAGAATAGTAATAATAGGTAAAGGTTCTATACTTTTATCATAAAATTCTCTTTTATATAGAGTGGATACCTATATAGTCCACTCTTAATATTTCGAATTATGTACTAAAAAATACCGCATATTCACTTTTGAATAATACGGTATTATAAATAACTTAATATTTAATTTTATTTTTATACTAGTAAATCTATAAGTTATTTTTTATACCACTGATAAAATCCCCTTAATTCTGCTTTACGTCCATCATTAATCAATGTTTTCTTTATTCCTTCTATTGCTCCTTCGATAGCTAATAATCTATGTATACAGGCTGATTTATCTATTTCCTGTATTTTAAGCCATGCTTGTTCTGTCCCGATACTTTTTAACTCATCATAAGTATAAATACCCACCTGATTTAATTGTTTTTCAACTTCTTTCCCAATATTCGGAAGTCTAGATAATTCTCCCATTACATATTCTCCTAATCCCTATTTAATTAATAGTTTATTATAATTATACTCTAAATATTATATAATTTATATCTAATTTTAAATACCATACTATTTTAATTATCTCATTATAGTATCAAATTATTCATTTACTAATTATTTAGAATTGATTTAGTTAAGCTATCTAGATATCTTTATAAAAAAGCTAAAAATAAAAAAGCTGGCAAAATCTCGACAAAAGCCAAAGAAATTTTCCCAACCATTCATTTTAATTATGCGAGACAAGCCGTAAGCGGAGTTCTGTATTAAGCAATCATCTATCTAGGCCTATTGTTACCAATAAGCTCAAGCGGTACACCCGGAAACGGAGCGGGCAACTCCAAAATGTTTCCCTATTCGACCTTGCTCCAAGTGGGGTTTACATAGCCATCATGTCACCATGATGCTGGTGAGCTCTTACCTCGCCTTTCCACCCTTACCTAAACTCCAAATCTACGATTTGGTTAGTGGAGCTTACACGTCTAATAAATTAGATGTGTAAGTTCAAAGTTTAGGCGGTATCTCTCTGTTGCACTTTCCTTCAAGTCGCCTTGACTGGACGTTATCCAGCACCCTGCCCTATGGAGCTCCGACTTTCCTCTCCTAGATCTAGTCTAGCAGCGATTGCATGTCTTACTCGCGAAGATTATGTTATCACAACTTAGTCAATAATGCAAATGATATTTTTTACATTTTAAACAAATTGTAGGATTATTACTAACATAATTAGAATTACCCAAGAATAAAATCCTATTCCTGAAAGTAATAATGTTAAGAGAATGAGTATAAATATACATAATCTAGCTGCAGGGTTACAACAATTTCTAAAAAACGGTACTCCTTTACTTATATTTTTACTTATTCCCTCACAAATATCTTTAAATCCATCTTGAAATGTTTTTCCCCAAGAATTACTTTTCTTTCTATAATATGATTTCCCCATAATTAATCTCCCATATATTTACTCTTATTATTAGCTTATGCTTTAAATTAATATAAGTTGCTTTATTTCCATTGTTTCATTTTAATTCAAAGCAAACTTTATACATTTCTATTTGAGTAATAAAGTAAGAGAAAAACCCTTACACAAATGTGTAAGGGTCTTCACTTTTAGTAGATATTAAGATTTCTATGTCTTGTAATTTATCTGTTAATTTATTGATAACTTGTAAAAAAACAATCCATTCAGAAGAAAAATGTCCTGTATCTATTATTGATACTCCTAATTCTTTATAATCAGATGCATAATGATATGTTGTATCACCTGTTATTATACAATCTGCACCTTTTTTGTATGCTTTTTCAAAGAAATCACTGCCACTTCCATTAATGATCGCAATGTTTTTAACTTTTTCACAACCCTTAACGACTTTCAATGATTTTACATTTAATTTTTCTTTAATATCTTCTATTAAGTCTTCTAATTTAATAAAATCCTCTAATCTAACAATTCTTCCTAATCCTTCATTATCATTTCTAGCCATTTTATTAACTTCTATAAGTTCATTAGTACTGTAACCTAATAGATTTACTATAGTTTCATTTAAACCATTCTCTGCAGAATCTAAATTAGTATGACTTGAATATAAGCTTATGTCATTTTTAATTAATTCTATTATCTTTTTACCGATTAATGTATCTGTCGTTATACTGCTTGGCTTTCTAAATATAAGAGGATGATGAGTTATTATTAACTCTACGTTTTTTTCTTTTGCTTCTTGTATTACATCTAATGTGCAATCTAAAGCTAACAGTATTTTCTTTACCTCTTTATTTTTATCTCCTACCATCAAACCTACATTATCAAAATCTTCTTTTAATGTTTTTGGAGCAAACTCCTCCATTATTCCAATAATATCTTTAATTTTTTTCATAAACATCTTCCTTATAAAAAATTGAT
The DNA here is from genome assembly GCA_027686065.1 of Clostridiaceae bacterium AF10-41. Classification (GTDB taxonomy): domain Bacteria; phylum Bacillota; class Clostridia; order Clostridiales; family Clostridiaceae; genus Clostridium. The sequence continues at coordinate 36,333 of JAQCTH010000020.1, read as the reverse complement.
CATATTAGTAATAACTTCTATTTTTTCTTGTATTGATTTTCTTCTTTCATTTGCATTAATAGTACTTTCTGTTATAAAACTATTAATTTTTTCATAGTTTTCAACTTTTGAAATTAAATATTCCTTCATTAAAGGGTGTTTTTGCATTAGAAGTTTAGGACTTACTTCATAGTATATTGAATCTAAGTTCGTAGCCTCTCCTTCTTTTCTCCTTACTTTAAAAAGTTCATAATATATATTTTCATCTAAACAAAGATCTTCATGTATTATTTCATAATTATTAGTATAAAGATATTCTCTTAGCACTTCTGGATTTTGTGCTGGTTGAAGTATTAAATACTTCATAGAATTAACTTTTTCAATTTGTGCTTCCAGTATATCTCTAATTAAATTTCCTCCCATACCAGCAATTACTGTTACTTCAACTTCATCTTTTTCTAAGGCTTTAAGTCCATCACCTAATCTAAACTCTAATTCATCTCCCATGCCTTCTAATATAGCATTTAACCTTGCCTTATCTAGTGGATCCTTATTTATATCTATAGCTATAGCTTTGCTACAAATTCCATTCCTTATGGCATGTAACGGAATATATCCATGATCTGTGCCTATATCTGCTAGTACTGAAGTATTTTCAATGTTTTTAATTATAAAATTTAATCTTTCGCTTAGTTCCATCTTTTTTTCTCCTTGCCAAATTAAAATTAGCACCTTTTGGTGCTAATCTAAATAATCCTTTAATTTTTTACTTCTTGAAGGGTGCCTTAATTTTCTTAAAGCCTTAGCTTCTATTTGTCTTATTCTTTCTCTTGTTACGTTAAATTCTTTACCAACTTCTTCTAAAGTTCTTGCTCTTCCATCATCTAATCCAAATCTTAATCTTAATACTTTTTCTTCTCTTGGAGTTAAAGTATCTAAAACATTTATTAACTGCTCCTTAAGCATAGTAAATGCTGCAGCTTCTGCTGGTGCTAAAGCATCATCATCTGGAATAAAATCTCCAAGGTGTGAATCTTCTTCTTCACCTATAGGAGTTTCTAAAGATACTGGTTCTTGAGCTATTTTTTGTATTTCTCTTACTTTATCTACTGGTAAATCCATAACTTTCGAAATTTCTTCTGGAAAAGGATCTCTTCCTAGCTCTTGTAATAATTGTCTTTGTACTCTTATTAATTTATTTATAGTTTCTACCATATGAACAGGTATTCTTATAGTTCTTGCTTGGTCTGCAATAGCTCTAGTTATCGCCTGTCTTATCCACCATGTAGCATAGGTAGAAAACTTAAATCCTTTCCTATAATCGAACTTTTCTACGGCTTTAATAAGTCCTAAATTTCCTTCTTGAATAAGGTCTAGGAATAACATTCCTCTTCCAACATATCTCTTAGCAATACTTACAACAAGCCTTAAATTTGCTTCTGCTAATTTCTTTTTAGCTCTTTGATCACCCTGTTCGATTCTATTTGCTAATTCTATTTCTTCTTCTGAAGATAATAAAGGAACTTTTCCAATTTCTTTTAGGTACATTCTTACTGGGTCATCTATAGCTATACCTTCTGGAATAGTTAAATCTAATTCTAATTCTTCTTCAACTACATCAACACCATTAGGGTCACCTATAACCTCTATACCCATGGACTCTAACACTTCATATATTTTTTCTATTTGTTCCGGACTTAAGTCTATATGTTCAATTTCATCCATTATTTCCTTATATGTTAAAGTACCATTTTTCTTTCCTTTATCTAGTAGATTTTTAACTATATTCATTTTGCTATTTTTGTCCTCATTCTCTTTTTTACCTTGTTTAGCTTTTGTTTTTTCATCTACCATTTTGTTACCTCCTTCCGTTATTGCCAATTATTACTTTGCACCTCTCTTTAACTTCTCATTAACTTTTTTAACTCAATTGCTATTTTTATAGATTCTTCAATTTTACCTTGTGATTCTAAAAGCTTTTGTTTCTTTATTAATTCATCTAGTTGTTGGTTTAATTTATAATTATCTAATTGCTTGATAAAATCTTGTATTAATCTTTTATTATCTTTACCTATTAGAACATTTTGCTCTTTAATTTTTATAATTTCGTCAATAGTTTTTAAATTTGTACATTTTGATTCTAAAAAAGTTATTATATTATTTATATTCCCCTTTTTAGCTTCTTTAATAATAGAAAAAATCTCTTTATGTTCTGGAAGAATTAACTCATCTTGGCTTATTACTTGATTAATATAATCAAAATATTCTTCTTCTAAACATAACTTCATTAAGGATCTCTCAGCTTTTAAAAAAGCTGGCTCTAAATATAATTTTGTTCCATTTTCTTCCTTATTATTCATAAAAGCATTTTCTTTTATACTTTTTGTCATTTTTTTTGATAATAAATCGTATAATGTTTGTTCTCTTATACCAGTACTTTCTGATATCTTCTTTATATAGACATCTTTTTCTATAGAATTAACATTTGCTAAAATTTCTGTTACTCTTTTCCCATATTTAACCAAATCATTGCTATCCTTAAGGTTAATTCCTTCTTCAGCCTTTTTAATTCTGTAGTCTATTAAACTTTCAGCATTATTAATTAATTTAATAAATGCTTCTTTTCCATTACTTCTTACGTATTCATCTGGATCTTTTCCTTGTGGGATACTTAACACCCTTACGTCAAATCCTGCATCTTTTAATATTTCTAGACCTCTCATAGTTGCTGCCTGACCTGCTATGTCAGCATCATATGATATTATGACTTTATCAGCATATCTCTTTAATAATCTAGCTTGATTTGTAGTTAAAGCTGTACCTAAAGATGCTACTACATTTGTAATTCCATATTGATGCAAAGTTATTAAGTCCATATATCCTTCTACCATAATGAAATATCTATCCTGCATCTTACTTTTTATAGCAAAATTTAATCCATAGAGATTGGTTCCCTTTTGAAAAACCAAAGTTTCTGGAGAGTTTAGATATTTAGGTTTTGAATCATCTAAGACTCTTCCTCCAAAACCTATTACCTTACCCCTATAATCAAATACTGGAAATATAACTCTATTTCTAAATCTGTCATATTTATTTCCTGTTCTCTCTGAGGTTGAAACTAATCCTGCTTCAAGTAATAAGTCATCTTTAAATCCTAATCTTCTCAAATGTAATATTAAATTGTTCCAACTATCTTTTGCAAAGCCTAACCCAAATTTCTTTATTGTTTCTTCCTTTATGCCTCTGTTTAAAAAATATTCCTTTGCTTCTCTTGTGTTTTTCAAGTTTGAATAAAAGAACCTTGCTGCTTCTACATTTACTTTATAAAGTATTTCTCTCTTTTTTGCAGTTGGACTTATTCTCCCTTGCTCACTTTCTATTGTAATATTAGCTCTATCAGCTAAATATTTAACTGCTTCTACAAAGGGCATATTTTTATTTTTCATAACAAAAGAAATTACATTTCCAGATTCTCCACACCCAAAACATTTATATATTTGCTTATCTTGCGATACTGAAAATGATGGTGTCTTCTCATTATGAAATGGACATAATCCTGAAAAGTTTCTTCCAGATCGTTTAAGTCTAACTGATTCAGATATTACATCTACTATATCATTTTGTTCTTTTACCTTTTCTAGAATCTCTTCAGAAACCTGCAAGGAGATTCACCTCCTTACTCATAATTTTCGTCAACTTATATTTATTTCGACATTTTTTCTGTATTTCCTTCTTTAAAATCAATTTTTATTAAATATTCTTTATTTATATTTTTTATAATTTAAAATTTTTATCAAACTCATATTTTTATACCTTTTAATATATAACTAATTTTGGAACAAAAAGAGAGTTAAATTTATTTAAGCAATAATCATCGCTCATTCCTGCTATATAATCTGCCACTGCTCTTTTTAATCCCTCTTCCTTCGCTATATTTTGATATATATTAGGTAGTTCATTTTCATGTGTATAGTAATAATTTATCAGATTTTCTAGAATGAACTTTGCTTTATTCCTCTCTACTTTTAAAATATCCCCTAAGTAAACATTTTTAAACATAAATCTTCTTAGTTCAGTCATTGCCTCCCAAACCTCTTTACTTAGCTTAATATCTATATCATTATTATTTAAAGCTTCTGTAGTATTTTTAATTACATCTAAAACTAAAGTTTCAATTCTTTTAGAATGAGTGTTACCTAATACCTTTATAACTTCTTTAGGCAATATATCTTCACTTAAAAGTCCTGCTCTTATTGAATCATCTATATCATGATTTAAATAAGCTATTTTATCACTTATTTTTACAACTCTACCCTCTAGTGTCTTAGCTTTATTATAACCATTTTCAAGACCACTATGATGTAATATTCCATCTATAACTTCTTCCGTTAAATTTAGACCCAATCCATTCCTCTCAAGTTTTTCTACAACTCTCACACTTTGTTCATTATGCCTAAATCCATCTTTCAAAAAATTATTTAATACTTCTTCTCCATTATGTGCAAAGGCCACATGTCCTAAATCGTGCCCTAATGAGATAGCTTCTATTAATGATTCATTTAATCCAACACCAATTCCTATTGTTCTTGCTATTTGAGATACTTCTAATGTATGAGTTAATCTTGTTCTATAATGATCTCCAAAAGTCTTTATATATACCTGTGTTTTATGTTTTAATCTTCTAAAAGATTTACTATGAATGATTCTATCTCTATCAACCATAAAACAAGTTCTTATACTATCACTTTCTTCTTTTATTTTTCTTCCTAGTGTCAAGGTGCTGAAAGTAGCTTGTGGAATTAATGTCAACCTTTCGAAACTCTCTATTTTTTCTCTTACATTCATATATCTCACCTCTATATTACATATTCTATATTTTTCTCTATTTTCCTCTATTTAAACATATTTTATAATAATATATTTAATACCAAGTATACTTTCTTTTTTTTACTAATATCTTAATAATGAGTAATTATATAAGGAGAGAACTATGGAAAACGTATTATCAGATTTAAAAGACGAGCTGCTTCCTGTTGAGGAAATAAAGTCTAATATCTTATCTTATTACAATCTTCAGAATGCATCTATAACTAGTATAAAGTTTAAAGATACAGATAAGCAAAGAGCTGTATATAGGATAGATTCTGCTAGTGAAAGCTATTGCTTGAAAAAAGTTTATTATGATGAGGCAAATCTTTTATATGTTTACTCTGCAATGGAGTGGTGTCATAGAAACGGAATAAATGTTCCAAAGCTTTTGCCAACTAATAATGGAAATAGATATGTAAAGTATAATGATATGTTATTTATTTTAACTCCATGGCTTGATGGTGAAAAATGTGATTTTGATAATTTAGATCATGTTTTACTTTCTTCAAAGACACTTGGAAAATTACATATAGCTTCTAAAAGTTTTTCCTCAATAGTTGGCAGCAGCCAAAGGGAAGGATTTGAAAATTATAATGAAACTATATCAAAACATTTCAATCAATTACTAATTAATATAAATAATGCCCATAAATACAATGATAGATTTTCAAAAATATTCCTTGAAAATATAAATGAGAATCTAGAACTTGCTAAAATTTCCTTTGAAGTATCATCTTCAATTATACCTGAAGAACTTTCAAGGTCTCTTTGTCATGGTGATTATGTAAATAAAAATATATTAATAAATAATGACACTATTGCACTAATTGACTTTGATAAATGTAAAATGGATTATTGCTCTAGGGATATATCTTACTTTTTAAGGAGGCTATTAAAAAGAGAAAATACGAATTGGCAGATAAATTTAACTTTAGATGTTCTTGATAGATATATGGAAGAGAATACTCTTACGCAATCTGATTTTAAATATATATTAGCTTATATATCTTTTCCTCAAAAATTTTGGAAGTTATCTAGAGATTATTATAAAAATATTAAGAGATGTAATAAAAATTCCTTTATTCTTCTTCTAAATAAAGGATTAGACAGAGCAGAAAATCAACTTCAATTTACTTATGAACTTATGAATGTTTTTCGAAAGTATTATGATGTAAAATTTTAAAGAGGAGGTTTATCACCTCCTCTTTTATATATTATCTTTTATTTCTAACTTGTGCTTGTGCAGCTGCTAGCCTTGCTAATGGTACTCTAAATGGTGAGCAAGATACATAGTCTAATCCTATATTATGACAGAATTCTACTGATGATGGATCTCCACCATGTTCTCCACATATTCCAAGTTTAATTCCTGGTCTTGCAGCTCTTCCTTTTTCTACTGCAATCTTAACTAGTTCACCAACACCTGTTTGATCTATTTTAGCAAACGGATCTTGTTCATATATCTTCTTCTCATAGTAATCCTTTAAGAATTTAGCAGCATCATCTCTTGAGAATCCAAATGTCATTTGAGTTAAATCATTTGTTCCAAATGAGAAGAATTCAGCTTCTTTAGCTATTGCATCTGCAGTTAATGCAGCTCTTGGTATTTCAATCATTGTTCCTACCATATAATTTAGCTTAACGCCCTTTTCTTCCATAACTCTCTCAGCTGTTTCAACAACTATATCCTTAACATATTTTAATTCCTTTATTTCTCCAACAAGAGGAATCATTATTTCAGGAACTATGTCATATCCCTTAGAATTTTTAACTTCTATTGCAGCTTCAATTACAGCTCTAGTTTGCATTTCAGCTATTTCTGGATAAGAAACTGCTAATCTACATCCTCTGTGACCCATCATTGGGTTAAATTCATGTAATTCTGCAACTGTTGCTTTTAATTCTTCAAATGTTAATCCCATTTCTTTAGCTAAGTCCATGATGTCTTCATCATTATGAGGTAAGAATTCATGTAGTGGTGGATCTAAGAATCTTATAGTTGCTGGCATTCCACCTAATGCTTCATATATTCCAATAAAATCTTCTCTTTGCATTGGAAGTAATTTTTCTAAAGCTTTTCTTCTTTGCTCTTCATTTTTAGCAACTATCATTTCTCTAACTGCCATAATTCTATCTTCTGCAAAGAACATATGCTCAGTTCTACATAAACCTATTCCTTCTGCTCCAAATTCAACAGCTTGCTTAGTATCTCTTGGGCTATCAGCATTAGTTCTAACTTTTAACTTTCTAATTTCATCTGCCCATGCCATAAATATAGCAAAATGTCCTGATATTTCTGGTGTAACTGTCTTAACAGCTTCTCCATATATATTACCTGTTGAACCATCTATTGAAATAAAGTCATTATCTGTATAAACTTTTCCACCAACTTCTAGTGTTTTTGCTTCTTCATTAACTTTTAAAGTTCCACATCCAGCAACACAGCAAGTTCCCATTCCTCTAGCAACAACTGCTGCGTGAGATGTCATACCACCTCTAACAGTTAATATACCTTCTGCTGCTATCATTCCTTCTATATCTTCTGGTGAAGTTTCTAATCTAACTAAAACTACAGTTTCACCCTTTTCTTTTCTTTCCTTAGCTTCTTCTGCAGTGAAAGCTATTTTACCACATGCAGCTCCTGGAGATGCAGGAAGACCTTTTGCAATTGGTGTAGCTTTCTTTAAATCTTCTGTATGGAAAGCTGGATGAAGTAAAGAATCTAATTGATTTGGCTCAACCTTTAATATTGCTTGTTCCTTAGTTAACATTCCTTCTTCAACTAAATCAACAGCTATCTTTAAAGCTGCTTGAGCTGTTCTCTTACCGTTTCTAGTTTGTAGGAAATATAATTTTCCTTCTTCTATAGTGATTTCCATGTCTTGCATATCTCTATAGTGATTTTCTAATGTATGAACTATATCTGTAAATTCTTTGTATATTTCTGGATTTTGTTCTTCTAACTTAGCTATTGGAAGTGGTGTTCTTATACCTGCAACAACGTCTTCACCTTGTGCATTCATTAAGTATTCACCATATATTTTATTTTCTCCTGTAGCTGGGTCTCTTGAGAATACAACCCCTGTACCTGAAGTTTCTCCCTTATTACCAAATACCATTTCTTGTACGTTAACTGCTGTACCCCATTCCCCTGGAATGTCATTTAATCTTCTATAAACTATAGCTCTTGGGTTATCCCATGATCTAAATACTGCTGTTATTGACTCAATTAATTGTGTTTTTGGATCTTGTGGGAATTCTTCTCCCATTTCTTTTTTATAAAGTTCTTTATATCTTCCAACTAATACCTTTAAATCATCAGCTGTTAAATCAGTATCAACCTCAACACCTTTTTCTTCTTTTAGTTCATCTATTAAATTTTCAAATAATCTCTTTTCAATACCCATAACAACATCTGAGAACATTTGAATAAATCTTCTATATGAATCATATGCGAATCTTGGATTTTGAGTTAAATCAGCCATAGCTACTACTGATTGATCATTTAAACCAAGGTTTAATACTGTATCCATCATACCCGGCATTGATACTCTAGCACCTGATCTTACAGACACTAATAAAGGTTTTGTTAAACTTCCAAATTCTTTTCCTGTTAGTTTTTCTAAATCTGAAATTTTTTGGTGAATTTCTTCGATAACGTCCTCTGAGATTATTTTTCCATCCTCGTAATATTTATTACAAGCCTCTGTTGTAACTGTGAATCCTTGTGGTACTGGAATTCCTAGTAAAATCATTTCTGATAAATTTGCTCCTTTACCTCCTAGAAGGTTCTTCATAGATCCATTGCCTTCACTGAAAAGGTAAACGTACTTCTTTTTCTCCATCTCAATACTCCTCCGTTCAATCAAATTGAATATATATACTAACAGTACTTTTGCACTGTAGTTACCCTAAAATATTAAATCCATAGTCCTTACTCTAATTGCCTTCTCCAAGCTTTACAAAAAGTTTAGTTATATTAGTCTTTGATATTTTACCAATTATTTTAAATTGATTTTTTTCATTAGTAGAATTCTCTAGCTTTTCTACTATTGGTATACTGTCAATTTCATGTTCTATAATCTTTTTTGCTAAGCTATATGCACTATCTTCTGCGTATCCGCATATGATATTTGGCATTCTAGTCATTATAACTCCCACCGGAACCTTATGTATATCGGTTCCCCCTATTGCATTTTTCAAGAAATCTTTTCTTGAAACTGCTCCAACTAATATACCATTACTTTCTATAAATAATGTCCCTACATCATTTAAAAACAAGAATACGATTGCATCATATACTGTTGTTTCTTCTGTAACTGTAACTGGCTTAGACATTATTTCACCAACCAGAACCTTAGATATATTCTCTAAAATTCTAGTATTATAAGCTTTTCCTAAATATACATAACCAACCTTAGGTCTAGCATCTAACATGCCTATCATCGTTAGAATGGCTAAATCAGCTCTTAATGCAGCCCTAGTTACTCCTAGTTTTTCAGCTAAAGCTTCACTAGTTACTGGCTGTCCCTCTTTTACTATCTTTACTATTTGCTCTTGTCTTGGTGATAATTGCAAATTTATCCCTCTTTCTACATTTGCAAGGAATATTCAGATAATTTTGATTTGTTTGATATTTACATACTAATTATAACATTTTATAAAAGTTTGACTATACTTAATTTTCTGAAAAATTAGTCATATTAGCTGAATATTCCTTTTCTGTTTATTTTATTCTACTGTATCTACTGTTTATCTTAATATTACTCTGATTTAGTATCATCTTCAAAATTTACAGTGTATGTAAATACATTTTCATCTATTTGTTCTTCTTTATCACTTTTCTTTTTACTTCTTTCATTATCGTTACCTTTAAATTTTTCGTTTTTAACTTCATTTACTTTGTCTTTAACCATATAAGCCACATCAGTTGCTGCATCTTTTATGTCATCAACCGCTTTGCTAATATACTTATTAACAACTTCTACACTACCATCAGCTTTAGTTATTTCTATTGTTATTTGTGTTACTACTGCTGCAATCACAACAAACGCTAATACTGGTGGTATTATAACCGCTATTACCCCTGCTGCTATTCCTGCATTAACTGGCACATCTACAATTTCTTTTCCATCTTTGCTAATTCTAATTCTTGTAATATTTCCTTTATTTATTAAATCTTTTAGCCATCTTTTAAATTCATCTATTGTTTCATATTTATCTTTTGTTTCATTTTCTTTTATATAATCTGGCTTTATTCCTTTAATACCCTCAATGTATATTATTGCTTCCAATACATCTCCATTACTTACTTCAAGAGCATACTTTGCCTCTGCATAGCTTACGCCTGTTCTTTCTTTTACTTTATCTACCTTTTCTAAAGTTATTCCCATATTTATTCACTCCTTTATATAATTTAGCATTTCTAAGCTTTTTGGTTTTTTAGAATAGTTTGAAGAAATAATAAATGTTGTTATTTTACTTATATCTTTTTTTACTTCTTCATTTATATTTAATTTATATATCTTATCCATAGGCGTTTTCATGAGAAATTTTATTGCATTATATGCAGGCTTAGATATATATGTCCCATGTTCTCTTTTACAGTTTTCGCATACCCCTCCATAATGTGATAAAGATATATAATTAGATACTGATATTTTTTCTCTGCAATTTGCGCAGTTTTCTAAATTTAACCCATACCCAGTTGCTTTTAATAATTTCAATTCAAAGGATCTAGCAAGCATTTCATAATCCAATGCATTAGTATTAAGTAAATACATACAAGTTAAGAAATTTCTAAATAATTCTTCATTTATTTCTCCTTCTTCTACACATATATCTATTAATTCACATATATACGATGAGTAGGTTAATTTGTCTAGACTATCTAATAATCCTTGAAAAGAATTAATTATCTTTCCTTCTTGTAAATTAAATAAACTTTTTCCTTTAAATAAAACATATTCTCCATAGCATAAAGGTAAAGTAAGAGATAGAAGTTTACTCTTACTTTTTCTAGACCCTTTTGCTATAGCTGTTATTTTTCCCAATTTATCTGTATATAACCATACTAATTTATCATTTTCTTTAAATTCCTTAGTTTTTATAACTATTGCATTTACTTTGTGTAGTGACAGAAACACCATCCCCTTATTTTACTTAACCTTTTTATACCCCAATTCTTTTAATAGGTTTTGGTTATCTCTCCACTCTTTTCTAACCTTTACCCAGATTTTTAAATTTACTTTATTCCTTAAAAATCTTTCTATTTCGTATCTTGCTGTTTCTCCAATTTTTTTAAGACTTTGCCCATTTTTTCCTATTATTATTCCTTTATGAGAATCTTTTTCACAAAGCATATCAACTTCAATATGCCATGTTCCAACTGGACTTTGTTTCATTTGTACTATATCTACTGCAATTCCATGAGGTATTTCTTCTCTTAATGTTCTTAAAGCCTTTTCTCTAACTATTTCTGAAATAACAAATCTCTCTTGAACATCTGTAATCATATCATCTGGATAATATTTAGGACCTTCTGGCATTGAATTTACCATTAATTCAATTAATTTATCTACATTTTTCCCCTTCAAAGCAGAGATTGGTATTATTTCTTTAAATTCCATTTCTGAAGAATACATTTGAAGTGTTTTCGCTACTCTTTCTTGAGTAAACTCATCAATTTTATTTACAACTAAAAACACAGGTGCTTTTTGATTTTTTAGCGTTTCTATTATAAATTTATCGCCTCTTCCTATTTCCTCTTCTGGGTTAATCAAAAATAGTACAAGATCTACTTCTTTCATAGATTCCTTTGCAGAATTAACCATATACTCTCCTAGTTTATGCTTAGGTTTATGTATTCCTGGTGTATCTACAAAAACTAATTGATGATTTTCTCCAGTTAATATTGTCTGTATATTATTTCTAGTAGTCTGTGGTTTATTAGATACTATTGATAGTTTTTCTCCCATTATTTGATTTAATAACGTTGACTTTCCTACGTTTGGCCTACCTACTATTGTTACGAATCCTGATTTAAACATCTTTCCTCCTAATTTCCTTTAAAATTGTTGTGTCTTTTATTATATCATTACTTTCTTAAAATTAAAGTATTGTTATTAAGTTTTGTAAACTCAACTATTTGATACATTACAATTTAAATATAACAAATATAAGTAAAGTAAGTAATGTTCCAAATAAAGCTCCTACTATTACTTCCCATATAGAATGAACATTAGAATCAACTCTACTTTGAGCGGTTATAAGAGCCATTAGATAACTTAGCATTATGCATATTGGTTCTTCGGTTATTAATGAAATTGCTGTAGCAATTGAAAATGAAAGCGCACTATGCCCACTGGGCATTCCACCTCTTAATGGTGTTCCTTCACCAAATATAGCTTTAATTATTAAAGTTGCAATAGTAACAAAGACTAGTGCTATAAATATCATATATGGTTCTGATTCCTTTACTTTATGTATCAAATCATAAGAAATATTAGATATTTTATCCCAAAATATTATATATCCTACAAGTAATGCATTTATTGCTGTTACTAACACAGCTCCAGCTGCTGCATTTTTAGCTATTTTGGCTAATGGATGATAATAGTTAGTTGATATATCAATAGTTGCTTCTATAGCTGTATTAATTATTTCAGCTACAAGAACTAAAGTTATTGTAATTGCTAAAATAAGAAACTCTATTTTTGATACATCCAATAAAAAACATGCTAAAAGTACACATAATGCAGTAAATAAATGGATTTTCATATTTCTTTGTGTTCTTACAGTATCTAAAATTCCTGATATTGCATAATTAAAGCTCTCTACTAGCTTTTTTATTTTCATATAATACCCCCACACTTATAGTATTATCTTCTAATTCGTAATTTATTTAATATTTCTTCTTCTCTTTCTCTCATTCTTTTTTTATCGTCCTCATCTATATGATCATATCCCAATAAGTGAAGTATTGAATGTACTACTAAATAGCTTACTTCTCTTTCATATGAATGTCCATATTCTTCACTCTGCTCCATAGCTTTCTCTAATGATAATACCATATCTCCTAATACTAACTCGTCTCCATCTTTATATGTTTCATCAAAAACATAATTTACGTACATATCCTTAAAAACTTTTTTATAATCAAAATCTAACATAGGAAAAGATAGTACATCTGTTTCTCTATCTATATTTCTTGTTTCTTTGTTTATTTCCCTTATTTCATCATTATCAACGAATAATAATGAAATTTGATATTCACACAACACTTCTTCTTCTTTTAATGCAAAATTACATACCTCAGTTATCTTATTTATAAATTGCTCTGTTACTTCTAATTTATTTTGCCTATTTTCTGTATATAACATTTTTTCTCCTTTTTATTTATAAAAATAAAAGGAAAGGCTATATCCCCTTCCCTTTTTAAAGTTATTATAATTTTCTTAATTATTTTACTTTCTTTTCAGTAGGATATTCAATTCTATGATGATATATTCCATCTAAAGTTTTCAAAAAGCTTTTTCTTATCATTTCTATGTCTTTTAATGTTAAATCACAATTTACAAGTTGCCTTGAATTAAGTTTATCATTTATTATATTATTCACCATTTCTTCTATTTTACCTTTTGTCGGTTCACCAATTGACCTTACCGACGCTTCTACACTATCTGCAAGCATTAATATTCCTGATTCCTTGCTTGATGGTATAGGCCCTGGATATCTAAAATCTTCTTCCTTAATTTCTTCTGGTCTATCTGATGAATTCTTAAGTTTATAATAAAAATACTTAACTAAGGTTGTTCCATGATGTTGCTCTATTATATCTTGTATTACTTTTGGAATTTTATGCTCCCTAGCCATTTCTAATCCATCTTTAGTATGAGATAAAATTATTAGTGTACTTAGATTTGGAGTTATTTTATCATGAGGATTTTCTTTTCCCATTTGATTTTCTCCAAAGAAATATGGTCTTTTGGTTTTCCCTATATCATGATAATATGCACCTACTCTAGCTATAACTGGATTACCTCCAACAATCTCAGCTGCTGCTTCTGCCAAATTAGCAACCATCATACTATGATGATAAGTTCCCGGGGCCTCCATAAGTAATTTTTTCATTAATGGCTGATTAGGATTTGATAATTCTAATAGCTTTATATTTGTAACTACATCAAATATTGATTCGAAGAATGGAAGTAATCCAACTGCTAATATTCCTGAAAGTAAACTTCCTATTGCTGTGTACCCAGTTTCTATAAAAATTTCCTTTAAGTTATTGGATGAAATCATTCCTAGAGTTACTGTTCCTATAGCTGATATAATAGTTATATACAGAGTTGAGTATATTATATCATTTCTTTGCTGTACTTTTTTAAGTGCACTTGATCCAAGAACAACACTTATTATTAATATTAGTATAACTGATGGATTAAATCCTACAATTATAGATATAAATATTATATTTAATAAATTTATGACTAATGATATTTTATTATCTATTAAAATAGTCATAAGCATTGCACTGCACACTAATGGCATTAAGTATGGCGAAATTATATTTACTCCCATTGAAATCACAAGCATGATAATATTAATACTGCTTATCAATATTATCATTTTAGTATCTTTAAATATATCTGCCCTTTCTTTCGCTATATAACTATATTGAATAAATAGAATTAATGCAACTAATACTGCTAGAGAAACAAATGATAATAAATAATTTTTTGTTGTTCCATCATTTAGAAGTCCTAGTTCCTTTAAAACCTCTAACTGTCTTTCTGTTACCGGCTCTCCTTCTTTTACTATTATCTGATTTTTCTTTATTATTTCTTTTTGAACATTTTTTTGAGCTTCTTTAATTTTTTCCTCTGTCTTTTCACTATCATAAAAGAAATTTGGTTTTATTTCAGTATAGGTTATATTTCTTAATATATCCTCCAAGGTTCTATCAATATTACTTTTCCCTAAATTAGTATCCACTATATTTTTAGCTTTTTGTAGACTTTCATAGTCATTTTCACCGATATTTTCTTTGTATACTGCTTCCAATGATTCTATTATTATTTTTTGTACTTCTGATAATCTAACTGAATTCAATGATAAAAGTTCTTTATATTCTTCGTCCGTTAGCTTAAACTCTTCTATTTCTTTTATTTGAGCTATTTTGTCGGCCTCTTCTTTACTTGGGTTAGAAGCATTCTCAGTGGTAATTTTATTAAATAATTTATTTACATTTTCAATTGCTTGAGTTTTAACTTCACTTTTAACTGTATATTGTTTATCTTCTTTAGCTTTTGCTATAGCCTCTTCCTCTTTTTCCTTTGTAGCAATTTCATCTATTGTATCAATAGGTGCTTTTATATCTACAGTTGCTATATCACCAACAGATAAGTTATGCCTTTTAGGTGCAATTACAGTTAATAAAAGAAAGTATATAGTTAAAAATACAATTAGATAAATTAATATTCTTTGGTACTTTTTTTCTTCTTTTTTATTTTCTTTACCCTTTTTATTTAAAAGCAAGTCCATCACCCTCTAATCTAAATAGTTTTTCAATAATCTACAGGTTCATTATTTACAATATTTTGTTCTACCACAAATACTACATTAACCAGTATATTCCCATCCGAACTATCACTAGTATTTATTATTCTATCAATTATCTTAGCCTCTCTAGTTAAATTACTATATAACGATTCCTCTAATTCTTTTACAGCTTTATCTATAGCTTCTTCTTTAGATAGTTGAACTGGATATTCCTTCTTTTCAAAGTAATTTACTTTATTTATTATTTTTCCACTCTCTTCTATTTTATCATAATCTTTAAATCCTTTTATAGCTTTTTTAAGATAAATTTTCTTTCCCAATATTTTTATATATATATCGCTATCTTTTTCTCCACTTCTTTTCAGTTCTGTTCCCTCTATTTTAGTTGTCATACTCTTTTCATAAAAAGTGTTTGCCATAACTACCCCATCTGGTACTACTTCATAAGGATCTTCTTCCTTACCATTGATACCTTCAATAACTATATCCCCTGCCTTTATCATATCTCCAATATGAACTGACGATCTTCCTGAAAAAGCATATACTCTACTAACTTCTCCATCCATTTTAGCAACTAAGTTTCCATATTTACCTTCTTTAATCTCCGGCGGATTAACTTTTTCTTCAATAAATATCTTTAAAGTTGATCCTTCTACTCTTGCCCTTAACCATAATATTTCTGAGTTCATATTTTCTAACTGTTTTTCAATATCTTTTACATCTATTTCATCTTTACTTATTCCTGGTTTTATACCTATACTATATAATTGTTGTCTTAATTCATATGGGGAAACATTCTTTTTAGTATTAATTTCTATGCTCCATACATAAGTAGATAAATATAATAATATAGTTAAAAATAGCACTCCTCCTATAGCTAAGAATAATTTACTTTTTAGCTTTCCTACGATAAATAATATCCCTGTTTTAGAAACAATTTTACTTTTTCCATTTAGATTTCTAACTGCTTCTACCAATATATCATAGTCATTGTAATCTATTGATATTCTTATTGTTGCTATATCTACTCTTTTTATATTTATAACATTTACATTTTTATTCCATAATATGTTTAAAAGTCTTTCTGGTTTTAATATGTTAACTTCTACTACTATTTTCCCACTTTCAAAAACTCCTGTTGCCATATTACACCTCATATGAAATTGATTTAAATTTTCCACTAATGGTTATTGTTGAATCTCCAATATACAATATTTCAAAGTTTTCTCCTTCTATATTAATAACTTTTACTTTAGTATTTACCTTTATACTATTTCTATCAAACAATACTATTCCTTTATGATTTTCTATTGTTATTTCATCATTCCCTATAATGGTTATTTTAGGAACGTTTAATACTATATCTTTAGGTAAGTCTAATTTTTCTGCTATAATCTCTCTACTTCTTTCTATTTTTCCTTGCATAATCTTCTCTCCTTATATTTTTCCTAAGGCACATGAAGATAAATAATAAACTAAATATGTTAACATATCGATCTATTATTTATTTGATTGTGCCTAATAGTACTTTATGATAAAAATCTTAAGAAAATTACACATAAATAATCGATGTTTAGTAAGACTATATTAATATTTCTTATCAAATAAAATTTAAAAAGAAAAAAAGCAAAGGAAATTAAATTTCCTTTGCTTTTATTTATTAGTTAATATTCTTATTATAAATTGACTTTAACTGCCTATACTAAGCTTATTAAAGCCTAGATATATATCCAATGTTATTAACACCGATGGTGTAGCCGTTCATTTAACAATTTTATTTTTCTTTGTTTAACTGCTGAGGAAGGTACTTTAACAAGATCTATTTCTTCAGAAAATCCGATTAATTAAATCCTGTTTATTCCCCTTTAAATTCAAGTATAATAATACTTACACTTATTTTTGATAAAATATAAAACTATATTCCTCAACTAAATATATTATAAAATAATATATTTAAAGTATTGGATAAGTATATTCTCCAATAATAGCTTAAATAATTAAGTTCTATTGAAATCTTAAATCAAAATAGTTCCTACTTGAACTTTCTCTTTCTAGCAGCTTCTGATTTTTTCTTTCTCTTCACGCTTGGCTTTTCATAGTGTTCTCTCTTCCTAACTTCTGAAAGAACTCCAGCTCTAGCACATTTTCTCTTAAATCTTCTTAATGCACTTTCAAGTGTTTCATTTTCTCCAACTTTTATTTCTGACATCTATTATCCCTCCCTCCGCTAGCTCAAATTAATTAATTTAACTCAGCTACGGGCTTAATAACACACGCTATATTATACAATAGGCATACCTTAAAGTCAACATCTAGATAAAAAACTTTAACCTGGTGGCCATTTTAATTCTCTTTGCCCTAAGACATGAAAATGCATATGATTTACACTTTGCCCACCATCTTTTCCACAGTTATTTACTACTCTATATCCAGTTTTATCAATATTTAACTCTCTTACTAGTTTATTAATAACTAAGAAAATATGTGAAATAATATTTGCATTTTCTTCACTTATTTCATTTACACTTTGTATATGATCCTTAGGTATAACTAGAAAATGAATAGGAGCTTCAGGACTAATATCATGAAACGCGATTACCTTTTCATCCTCATATATTTTTTTACTTGGTATTTCACCATTTGCTATTTTACAAAAAATACAATCCATAAATTCACCCCGTTCCTTTAATTGATAATAGTCGTTAAGTAATAACTTTGTTTTTTATTATCTTACAATTATTTTTAAATATTATTAATATTTTATTATTATATAATATATCAAGTAATTAATATAGTCTATTGTTTCATTTTTCAAAACAAAATTTCTAGCTCACAGTTCACTGAATAATTTTTATAAAAGTTTTGCTATTCCATATTCATTTTCTACTTTTGTTATTTCTATATCAACTATTTTACCAGTAACGTCTGTGCAGGAGCAGGGAACATGAACTTTTATATAATTCCTTGTATATCCTTCATACATCCCCTCTTGTCCTTTAGCCTCTGTTTCTATAAGTACATCCATTTCTGTACCTATAAATTTCCCTATAAATTCTTGTTCATTTTTATTGCTTAACTCAATTAATAGCTTACTTCTTTTTTCCTTTATGCTTCCATCAATTTGATCTTGCATATCTGAAGCCTTAGTTCCTTTTCTTGGACTATATTTAAATACATGAGTTTTAGTAAGTTTAATATTTTTTAAGAACTCATATGTTTCATCGAACTCTTCTTCTGTCTCGCCTGGAAAACCTACTATAACGTCTGTAGTTATAGAAACATCTGGCATAGTTTCTCTTAACAATTCTACTGAATCCGCATATTCTTGTGCTGTATATCTTCTATTCATTCTCTTAAGTGTAGCATCACATCCACTTTGTAATGATAAATGGAAATGTGGACATAACTTTTTAAATCTCTTTATTTTTTCTATAACTTCAGGAGTAAAGAATGCAGGTTCAATTGATCCTATTCTTATTCTTTCTATTCCTTCAACTTTTTCTATTTCTTCTATTATATCTATTAAATTAACATTTCCTTCTAAATCCAATCCATAAGAAGCAGTGTGTATTCCTGATAAAATTATTTCTTTAAAACCATGTTCTGCTAATTTATTAACTTCTTCCAATACCTTTTTAGGGTCTTTTGAACATACTGATCCCCTTGAATATGGAATTATACAATATGTACAAAACCTATTACACCCATCTTGTATTTTTAAGAATGCTCTTGTCTTATCTTGGTACTCTTCTATGTTAAGTTCTTCAAACTTTTTATTCTTAAGTACTCCTTCAACATGAACTTGTGACTTCCCTTCGTCTTTAGCCTTATTTACATAGTACACAACATCACCTTTGTTTCTTGTACCAAGAACTACATCTACTCCCGGTATTTCTGAAACTTCTTTTGGTGCTATTTGCGAATAACATCCAACAACTGCTATTATAGATTTTTCATTTAATCTTCTTGCTCTACTTATTATTTGTCTTGATTTTTTGTCACCCATATTAGTAACAGTACAAGTATTTATTACATATACATCAGCTGCCTCACTAGCATCTACAACTTCATAACCTTCTCTTATGAACTTTTCAGCCATTGCTTCTGATTCATATACATTAACTCTACATCCCAATGTAGAAAATGCAACTTTCATTATTAATTTCCTCCTAAATCTCCTAGCTCATACTGAATTAAAGAAGTAGCTACAAAACCTGCTGTCTCTGTTCTAAGTATTCTACTTCCCAAAGTTATTATATAAGCTCCATTTTCTTGTAGTTTATTTATTTCATCTAATTCAAAACCACCTTCTGGACCAACTAGTATCCCCACAGTTTTGATTTTAGATTTATCAATATCAGTATTACTAAATAAAGTTTTAATTCCAAAATTTTCTGCATTTTCATATGGAACTATAACTATATCTAAACTCTTCATTTTAATTAGAACTTCATCAAAGCTCATTGGATCTACTACATTTGGTATTAAGCTTCTCTTGCTTTGTTTAGCTGCTTCTAAAGCTATTCTATTAAGCCTATCTAGCTTTTTAAAATCACCTTTTAACTTTATATCAACTCTATCTGTTAAAGTTGGTATAAACTCAGCAATTCCAAGTTCAGTACCTTTTTGCACTATTAAGTCCATCTTTTGTGCTTTTGGCAATCCTTGAAACAAATATATCTTCACATTACTTTCGTTATTTATTTGAAGTTTTTCTATTATATCAACAATGACTTCTTGTTTAGTTATTGTTGATATAATACCTGTGAATTCTTCTCCATCACAATTATTTAAAACTATTTTATCCCCTTCATTTAGCCTTAATACTTTATATAAATGTTTTACATCATCACCTAATATTTTTGCTTTATTTTCTATAAAATTTTCTTTAGGAGTAAAAAATTTATGCATTGTTCATTCTCCTTAAAACTTATCTTACTTTTGCAACTATACAGTTCCATTCCCCATCTTTATTTATTTCTATTACTTCAAAACCAGTTTCTTCAAGCTTTTTAGTAACCATCTCTACTCTGTCATGTATTATTCCTGAAGTAATAAAGTATCCATTATCTTTTAAAACTCTTTTTACATCTTCTGTTAAAATGCATATAACTTCTGCTATTATATTAGCAACTACTATATCTGCTTTTCCATCAATTACTTCTACTAAATTACCATAAAGTATTTGTATATTATCTAAATTGTTATATCCAACATTTTCTTTTGCAGACTCAACAGCAACTGGATCTAAATCAACCCCTACTGCCATTTTAGCCCCAAGTTTAGCTGCAGCTATAGCAAGTATCCCTGAGCCACATCCAACGTCAAAAACAGTGCTATCAGCTTTTACATACTCTTCTAATGATTGAATACACATTCTTGTTGTTTCATGTGTTCCTGTTCCAAATGCCATACCCGGATCAAGTTCTATTACTTTTTCGTCTCCTTGCTCTTGGTATTCTTCCCATATAGGTTTCACAACTATTTTTTGCCCTACTTTAGTTGGTTTATAATACTTTTTCCAGTTATTAGCCCAATCTTCTTCAAACATTTTTTCACTTTCTACTTTAGCTAATCCTGTATCAATTCCAAGCTCTTTAAGTTCATCCATTTTTTCATTTATGTACGTTAATATTTCATTTATATTATCTTCCTCTGAAAAATAAGCTTTAACAACTGCTACTTTACCTTTATGCTCTAATACGTTTATATCTGCAAAATCCCAAGTTAATGGACCTTGTTCTCTTTCTAATATGTCATTTGGGTCTTCAATTGCAACCCCCTTGCAATCTAATCCATAAAATATTCCTGAAACAGGTTCTAGTGCTTCACTTTTAGTTATAACTCTAACTTCTATCCAAGTTCCTTGCATTTAAATTCAGTCCTTTCTAACATACTTTGACTAATTTATTATTTTACACGTCTTCACTACAATAGTAAATATTTTATTTAATCAAAATCTATTTATCTTTGCATATATTTATATTATTTTCAATTGTATAAATTATAGATATAGAATTTATAATAAATAGCCATTATATCTATAATATAATAAATTCAAATATATTTCTATTTTTAAATTTACATACCTTATCTTCAAATTCAAGAAAGAAGAAGCCTTTCAGCTTCTCCTTTAATATTATATGCTCTTAATTATTAGTTGCATCTTTCTTTCTCTTATTTGTAAGGATACCTCCAGCTATCATTATACTTATAGCTAGTATTATTACATATGAAGAGTTTGTTCCTCCGGTTTCAGGTAAATCATCACCTTTTCCATTTTGATTATTGCTTCCATTGTTATTATTTTGATTGTTACTTCCGCCATTGTTATTATTTCCACCATTATTATTGTTTCCACCATTGTTGTTTGTATTATCTTCATCAGTTTTTGTGATTAAACCTTTAATTGCATTATTTAAAGCAACTAATGCTTCATCAACAGCTTTTTGATCAGCATCTTGGTTATCCACTACATCCTTTGCATTAACTAAAGATTGTGATAATACATTCCAACTAGAGGTTGTATACTTTTCTTTATTTAAAGTTTCTACTGAAGCTATTTTTGCATTTAATTCTGTTTTATCACCCTTCAATACTAATTTATTTACTGCTAAATTAATATTAAGTTGTAATTCATCTACTTTTGCTTGTTCAATATTTTCATCTCTTAATATTTCACTTGATTTTTCTATTAAATCAATTAATTCCTTAGAACTTGCCTTTGTATAAATTGTTAAGTCTGTTTGTTCTAATTTATTTATTATATTTATTAGCTTTTCTTTATTAGCTTTTATAGATACCTTAGAAACTGCTTCTAATAAAGTTTTAGTTACTCTATCGACTTCTTCTTGATTAGCATCATCTTTAGTTATCATTAATTGGGCTTCTTTAGTTATATCTTCTAGCCCCTCAACTGTCACAGGCTTATATGCATCAATATTAGAAAGAACTTTATTTGCTACACCTAAAACTGTTTCTAAAGATGTTTTATTTGCTCTAAACACTAAGTTTAACATAGCTGATCCCAACTCGTCCTTAGCCTTCTTAATGTCATTTTCTGTA
Organism: Clostridiaceae bacterium AF10-41; assembly: GCA_027686065.1. Classification (GTDB taxonomy): domain Bacteria; phylum Bacillota; class Clostridia; order Clostridiales; family Clostridiaceae; genus Clostridium. Next base: position 13,857 of record JAQCTH010000020.1, on the reverse strand, counting down.
GCATCTCCGTTTTCTGAAATTAATTTTGCATTATCTAAAGCTACTATAAATTTGTCCCATGATGCACTAGTATATTTATCTTTATATGCTACTAAAGCTTCTCCTGTACTTATAATACTTACTAATGAGGAATTGTCAGCCCTATCAGCTAGATTTATCATTGCATCAAGAACTTCTTCAACCATATCGTTAACTTCTTCTTGAGTAGCTTCAATATTATTTAAAATTCCCTCTGCTTTTTCAATTGCCTTCTTCAAGTTTTCTACTGAAGCAGGTGTGAAGCTATCTTGATTTTGTAATTTCTCTTTTGCAATATCTATTGCTCCTACTAAGGTTTCCTTGTCAACAGCATATTCTAACTTACCTTCTGCTAAGATTAATTTATTAAATGCCTCATCTACTTTACTTTGTTTTATATATTTATTATCAAGTGCAGCTTTTGCCTCATTAAGCGCTTCAATAAAGTTATTCCAACTTTCTTCTGTATAATGTTCTTTCACTTTGTCCTTTTGATCATTATATAAATTAGTTAATAATGATTTATTAGCTTCCTCAGAATCTATTCCTGGAACTACTAAATCTTTCATATCTAACCACATAACAACTGAATCATCTTTTGGATTAATTGCGTATTCATTTTCTTTATTTTCAAATGCATCCTTTTGCGCTTTTACTTCTTCTAGTGTCAACGCTTTAGAGTAGACTCTAGCACTTGCAAATTGATAATCACTTGTTCTATTTGTTTCTGGGCAATATCCAAGCCACAAGGATTGATCAGTTTGTAAAATACCATTTCCTGAAACTACTGCTGTTCCAAGTAGGGCTCCATCAAGATATACTGATAATACACTGCCATCATAGCTTCCTACCACTTGATGCCAATTTCCTACCCAATTTGATGGAACATCAATAACAGCTTCTTTTGTGTACCACCTGTTATCTGTAGATTTAACAAATATATCTACAGATATTTTTCCTGAACTACCATCTCTAGTCCTTAATCCAAAGCTACTATCACCTTTTCCTATAATCATATTGTAGTCTTTACCGCTACCAGTAGGCATTACCCATGTTTCAGTTGTAAATGCTTGTTTACCTTTAAATATTGAGTCAAATATATCGCCTTCATTTTCTCCCTTATTATTAGCAAACTCTAATCTTCCATTAAGCTTAATACCATTAATATCATCTGAAACTAAATTAGCACTTTTCATAATCATAGGATTTATTTTGTTTTTACCCTTATCTTCTATATATGCTGGAGCTTCTCCCTTAATTGCTTCTATATCTTCTACAGCTCTTACAAGTTTATTTTTAAGATCTTCTCCAACTGCTTGTTTTTGTTCTTCACTTAAATTGTCATATTTAAATTTAAGACCCATTATATTATCATATTGAGAATATGAATATACTACTAAATCTTTAATTTCTTTTGCTATTTCTTTTTCGTTAAAACCTTTAATGTCTCTCCATGCTTTACTTAGCTCCATTGGTGACTTATCTGTTGTATATGGTACAATTGTATATTCATAATTATATGCTTTATCATTATTTACTCTGTATTGTGGTAATGTATCTGGTCCACAACTCTTATTTCCATTACCTTGTGATACATAATCTACTGATAATATTGTTTCTTTTCTTGGAGAACCCAATTCATATGGATGTCTTGTATTACTTAAATCTTGAGCTGTGAAATGTAACGCACTAGCTTCTAGTAAATCTTTACCTGTAACTAATAGTGCATTACTTTTCTCTGGATTAGTAACACTGATCCATTTAACTCCTGTCAAATTTCCTGAATCTTGAGTTCTTAAAAATGGATAGAAGAAATTTGATACTGTATTTTCAAAAACTCCAACAATTGAAGAAGTGTTTCTATCTTGATAAGATTCAATTGGTCCATTTCCATACCAAGTTACATCTTCATAATTTTCTGGTAAAGTCATTGTTGATCCTACCTTTAGATATCTTCCCATACTTGTTTTAGTTGCATCTACTGTAAGATTAACTGTTATCTCTCCAGTTCCATTTATAGTATATATAATTTTTTCTGTTGCACCTTTTGCGTTATTTAATACTAAGTTGCTTGTAATTACAGTTCTTCCATCTTCAGATTTTTCTACATTTATACTACTAACAGTTATATTTTGATTTGCATTTTTCCAATTGCCATCATAATTACCATTATCATTACTTATTGGAGATCTCCAGAAGTTTGGTCTAGGCCCCTCTTCAATTAATACCTCTTCATTATAAACATAGTTATTCATTAATCCTGTCACCTTGTCTATATTAAAAGAGAAATTTTCTCCTGATACCAAAAATTCTGATTCTTTTTCTTCTACCTTTATGTCTTTTTCTGAAATAATTGGAGCTACCTTTGGTGAATTAGCAGCTACTTCAAATTGTTCATATGAAACTTCATGACCAGCTTTTGCCCATAAAGTATCTTCCTTTAATGTTACAGAAACATTTAAGTGATATTCTGCTCCCGCCTTAATTTGCTCTGGCATCTTATATGGTATATTTATTGCCTTGGTTTCTTTAGGCTCAACATTTACATCACCCATTACACCACTATCAATTACTTGACCATCCTCTAATAATTGCCAATTAAGGTTGTATTCACTAAGATTTTTGAAATTGTTTTCATTGTAAACATTAATTTTTCTTGTAGCAACTTCATTTTCATTAGCTTTGAACCAGAAACTTTGATATTGATATTTCACCTCATATAATTCTGGTTGAACATCTCTATCAGCTGATATTAATCCATTATTACAGAAATCCCCATCATTTGGAGTATCTCCCCAGTCTCCACCATAACCGTAGAACTTACCATTTGCTTCCTCATTATAGAATTCTTGATGTGCATCAGATGATGCGTAATAATCCCAAACCCCATCTGAACTTTCTTCTATATCTTTTGAATAATCTACCCATAATAATACTTTTGATGAATCAGCTTTTATTGTAGGATTTGTATTATATTGTGCTTTTATTTCATCTACTGTTAATGCATCTTTATATATACGCGCCATTGAAATTTGACCATCAAAACTTCTACTTCTTACTGTGTCATATCCAACCGCTACTGGTGCATCTGTTGAATCAACAGTCACCTTTTCTGATCTTGAAGCAACCTGTACTCCATCAATAAATATCTTTAACGTACTACCATCATAAGTTCCTGCAACTTGATGCCAATTTCCAACCCAATTTTCTGGGAAGTTCGCAGTACAGCTTCTCCAACTTCCATTAGTAACCACAAAAAATTCTAACCCATTTCCAGCACTTTGTGTCTTTAATGCAACTTGATTATCTCCTTTTGAAAGTAACACACTGTTCATGCTTGTAGATGCTGGTTTTACAATTGCTTCAAAGGTAAATGAAGCATTAGCTCCTGATAGTTCACTATTATATAAACTATTATTTTTTGATTCCATTATAGTATATCCATTATATGCTTTACCTGTTATTGACGGTGTTTCTGCATTTACTACAACTCCACTTCCATAAACAGCTCCATTAGCAGAATTACTACTTTGATCCATAATGCTATATCTCTTTGGTAGCTCAGTTAAACGTGACTGATCTACCCAGTCCCATACAAAAGCTCCTATCATATTTTCTGAGCTTCTTATAGCATCCCAGTACTCTTTTAAATTACCTACTGCATTTCCCATAGCATGAGAATATTCACAAAGTACATATGGCATCTTTGTTGAAGCTGATGCCCTAGACCATGTAGTATCTACGCTTGGATACATATTACTGTCTGTGTCTACACCTCCATTGGATCCTAAACCTTCACTATGAACAGGACGCGTATTATCACGATCTTTGAAATACCATACCATCTCAGGATACAAATTATTTGCTCCATTTTTACTATAAGACATTTCATTTCCTATTGACCACATAACTATAGCTGTTTGATTCTTTAATGTTTGGAATGAAGTATTTGTCCTATCCATTGTAAGTGGTTTTAAATAAGTTCCTATTTCATTCTGATTATTCATTAAGCTATGACATTCTGCATTAGTTTCACCCATCATATATAAGCCATATTTATCAGCTAAGTAATATAAGTATTCATCATTTCCATAATGTGATGTACGAATTGCATTAATATTAAATTGTTTCATCAATTCAACATCTTTTTCTAAGACTTCTCTTGGAACATGCTTACCATATACTGGATCGGTATCATGACGATTTGTTCCTTTAAATAATAGTGGTTGACCATTTATTCTAATAGTATCATAAGCTGAAGTTACTCTATTATAATCAGTTCTATTGTTTACAGCACTACTAGTAAAGGTTATTTCTCTAAATCCAAGTTGTTGTGATAAACTTTCTAAATGATTTCCACTGCTATCTTTCAATGTCATTACTAATGTATATAGATTTGGATTTTCTGCTGACCATAATTTTGGAGAAGCAATAGTTTTAAGTCCTTTTACTTCTACTGATTTATTAGATTCTATATTTGATATAGGAATAATCATTTCATCATCTTCTAATATATTAGTTCCATTTTCATCGAAAAGATTTACATCGACTTTATAATTAGAGGAACTTTCTGATGATAAATTTTTTAATTTTAAAGATAAATCTAATTCTGCATTAATAAAATTTTCATCTAAATCAGTAACTACTGAATAATCATATATATGAGTATTATGATTTGATCTAAGGTACACATCTCTAAATATACCACCATCATAAATCATATCTTGATCTTCCATCCAGGTACCATCACAAAACTTATGAACCTTTACAGCCAATAGATTTTCCTCACCCTTAGGATTTAGATAATCTGTAATATCAAAATCATGTGGTCTATAGCTATCTTCGCTATATCCAACTTCCTTACCGTTTACATATACATAATAAGCTGATTCTACACCTTGAAATGATATATAAACTCTTCCATTATCTTGTATCATATCTTCATTTAATACAAAACTCTTACGATATAGTCCAACAGGATTATAATTCACCGGAGCTTTTGGTACTGTTATATTTTGATCGTATTTACTTTGCCAAGGCATTTGTACATTCGTATATATTGGAAAATCAAAGCCATAGGTTGTCCAGCTTGCTGGTAAAGCAACATTTTTCCATCCATCATTATTATTCAATTCATAATCTGAATTCATAAAACCATTGTCTAAAAACTTTTGTGCTTCACTTGCATTCCTTACTACTGTTAAATCCCAATCATTATTTTCTCCTGTTAGTAGTTGATAATAATTTGATCTTTCTTTTTCATAATTCAAAGCACCAAGGCGAGCTGATTCTACATCATGATAAGCAACTGTTGAAGTAGATGATTCTTCTCTATTTATTCCAAACACATCTACTGCTCTAACTTTTTTACCATTAAGATCAGTATAATCTATACCCATATATTCCTTGTGAGTAAATTTTTTATCATCTGGTCCAAGTTTTTTTTCTGCCTGTACTAATTCCGGCCATTTCTCACCCTTCCATGGTGTAATTTCCCGATTTACTGTTTCTATTACTGCTGCATTTATTGGAATTGATTGTCCTAAGATAGATAACACTAAAGTAACTAAAACGCTTAGAGATATTATTCTCTTCTTTTTACGATACATATTTTACCTCCTTAAATTATTGTAAATTATCAAATCAAACATCCCTTAGTAAACATTTAATTAGTTTTAAATTTTATATTATAGACTCCCCAAGTAAACGTTTAATATTAAGATTTTATTATTCCAGTACAACATAAGGTTATGTTTATTAAAATAATTTCCTATTTAATTATAATATCTCAATCCAATATTTTACATATAATATTATTAGTTAAATCTTCGAAATTATTAACTCTTTTCAATATTTTAACATTTTGTTGTTTTAATTCAAAAAAATAAAAGTATTTGGAAATCCAAATACTTTTATTAATATTATTTTGCTTCTTTAGCAGCTTCAAAAATTTTATTATAACTTGGCTCACTTGTAATTTCATCTAAATACTCAACAAATGTAACTGTATTATTTGAATCTATTACAAAGGATGCTCTAGTTAATAAGCCTAATTCCTTTGCATAAGTACCTGTTGCTTGTGCAAAACTTCTATTTTTATAATCTGATAAGGTTTTAACTTTTTCTACGCCTTCTAATCCACACCATCTTGCTTGTGCAAAAGGTAAATCCATTGAAACTGTATAACAAGTCACTCCATTTAAGCTATCAACTTCTTTATTAAATCTTTTTACTTCCATATCACAAACTGGTGTATCAATTGATGGTACTGTAAGAAATACTCTTACACCTTTTGTATCTTTTAAGCTAAATTCTCCTAAATCATTTGTTGTTACTGTAAAATCTGGTAATTTATCTCCAACATTTAATGTATTTCCTTCTAAAGTTATAGGTGATCCTTTAAATTTCACTTGCTTCATTTTATCTTTCTCCTTACTTTAAGATTTCTATTTTATGTTTTCCAAAAATCTTATAAATTATATATGATAATTATATTTATCATTATTCTAATTTTTTTGTAAGTGAAAGCTTATAAAAAAATTTCATATGTAAGTTTTCTTCTTCCGTCGTTTCACTCCAAGTCAACGCAAAATTGCATATGACCTTTGCCAACTGAAGGAAGAAATTATAAATTTTTATTCTACATTATGAATTTTTTATAATTTCTTAAAGAGTAAAAAAGTAGACATATGTAAATTTCTATACTGTATATTTACTTACTATTTCTCTAAATTCTTGTTCTTTATCTAATAAATATTTATTAAAATTTAATTTACTGCTTTGAATTTTTGTAGAAAGTTCATATAATAGCTCAGGAATTTTATTTTCTGGAATATCTCCATATGAATTACCTAATTTAGTTTTTCCTATTCCAAGTTCTCCACCTATAAATAAAGTAAAGCATTCCTCTATCTTCTCTCCTACTCTCTTCTTTTTGCCTGTAAATCCTATAGATCCAATTTGATGTACTCCACAAGAATTTCCACATCCTGATATATAAATTCTTGGTAATATATCTATACTATATTCCTTTTCTTTAAAGTAATTTATAATTGACCTTAATGTTCTTTGGCTATTACATATTCCAATTTGACACGTTGGTACTCCAATACATGACACACTTTGCTCTAACTCAGTCTTTGCACTCATATTTTCTGTTAACTCTAATAATTCTCTTGCCTCATTACCATTTAAATTTCTAAAATAAACTCCTTCAGTCATTGCTAATCTGACTTCTATATCCTCAAAGTTTTTAACTTTATCTAAAATGTTTTTTAAATCCTTAACTGCAAGTTGCCCCCCAATTGGGTGAATATAAACACTATACAATCCTTTTTGCTTTTGTTTAAATATCCTTTTATTATTAATATCTATCTCTATACCCTCTTTAGAAGATACTTTATTATTAACTTGTATTTCTAAACTTTCATTGGATTTAACTTCTTCTAAATGTTTTTTATAACATTCTAAGAAAGCTTCTTCTCCCATTCTTTCAACGACATATCTAATACGTGCTTTATTTCTATTTTCATAATTTCCTTCAGCCATAAATAATCTTACCAATGCTTCTACATAATAAATTACCTCTTTTGGCTCAATCAGCTCTGTATATTTAACTGCCTTTTTAGGATTTTGACCTAAGCCTCCACCTAAGTATAATTCAAAATATTCTTTTCCATCCTTTTCAGTTGCAGCAAACCCTAAATCTTGAATTGTGCAATGTGCTGAATCACTTTCATTATTTGAAAAAGAAACCTTAATTTTTCTAGGTAACTTATAAGTATATATTCTCTCTAAAAAATAATTTCCAACCGCTAATGCATATGGAGTTACATCAAAAGTCTCACTTGAATCAACTCCTGATAATGGTGATATAGCTACGTTTCTTGGATAATCTCCTCCTGCGCCCCTTGTATATATATCATTATCTAGAGCTTCAATCATTAAATCACAAATTTCATCTATATTTAATCCATGTAATTGAATTGCTTGACGAGTTGTAAAATGTATATTACTTAGTTTATACTTTTCTGCGAATTCATACACCTTATACATTTCATTTACATTAGTTACTCCAGAAGGAATTCTAAGCCTTATCATAAACTCCTTTCCTCCCTTATGAGCATACACTCCAAAGCCTCCAGAAACATGCTTAAACTGCATAATATTTAGCTCTCCATTAAAGAACTTATGTCCAGTTTCTCTGAAACTTTCTATTTCTCCATATAAAACTTCTTTTAACTTATTCATATATCGACACCTCTTTAATAAATTTACACAATATTAATTATATCACTAAATATAATATATATTTAATATTTGTAATAAAATGCGAAGCATTTTTCAGCTCACAGTTCACAAGGAACAGTGCACAGTTGTTTTTATTTTTTTAGGTAACAGGGAACAGGTATCAGGTAACAAGTACTAAATGTAAACTTTAGATTTATTTTGCGAAGCAAGCTTCTTAGGTAAAAGGTATCAGATATCAGGGAACAAACTCAATTATAGTCGGCTACACTTAACTAAATTTTAAGGTCACTCACCAATTATTTTTTACCG